>DAIOWL010001139.1:0-2439 GCA_036758545.1 Streptosporangiaceae bacterium
TTTCAATGCACTGGGCTCTCCAGTGACTGTGCCGCGTTCGCGACGGGGCTGGCGTGGATGTAGTCGTGGCAGGGGCGGCAGACGATGAGGGTCTTGCGCCGTTTCCTGGCCATGAGGGCCGCCCACGCTGGCTGGCCCGGCCCGGCCGTGCCGAGCTGGGCGAGTCTGGCGACGTGGTGGACTGTCACCGTGGCGCCGTGATCGCACAGCTCGCACCACCGTCTGCGGAGCCTGTCGATCAGCTCCTTTCGCGGGGGGTGGACCGGGACCGGGGCGGGGTCAGTGATGACCGCGCGCTTGTCGCGTTTGAGAGCTATCCCGCCAAATCGTGCTATCAGGTCCTTCTTGCCCTTGCGCTGGAGGCGGGCCTCGAAGCAGGTCCGGGGCCCGTCGCCGGTGATGACTTTGGCCTTGTGGCGGGCTGCCATCGTGGCGACGGTGGACTTATGCTTGGCGGCCAGGGTCTTCAGCATCGATGTCTCGGCGTTCCAGCGCAGCGTGGCCAGGCGCCAGACATTCTGGGCGAGCAGGTAGTAGTTCACGATGCCCCGGTATTCGGCTGCGTAGATCCGGATGATGTCGTAGTCGTCCAGGTTCAGCAGCCGGGGCCGGTGCCAGGGTTTGCCCTGGTGCCGGTAGGGGGCGCACTTGGCCGTGATCACGTCCTTCGGGACCTGCAGCGCGACTTTCCCGTTGACCGTCCGGCGGCCCCTGGTCAGTCGCGTGCTGTTGTGCTGGACGGTGATCTGGTAGCCGAGGAACCGCGCCGCGCGGTTGCGGGCGTGGGTGATCAGTGTCTTGCTGGCGTTCAGTTCCAGTGCGAGGGTCTCTCGGAGGAACGCGGCCAGCGCGGCCCTGATCTGCTCGGCTTCGGCTTTCGGCCCGATGAATCCCAGCAGCACATCATCGGCGTACCGGCAGTAGAACAGCCGCCGGTATCCGGGGTCCATCGGGTCGCCGTAGGGGAGGGCGCGCATCTGCCGTAGTGCTTTCCGGGCCAGTGCCCGGTTTCCTTGCTTCCGCGCGTACTGCCGCCGCCCGTTTACCCTGTGGTATCCGGGGTTCTTTTCCCGGCGGTCCCCGCGGGTGTATCGCGGGATGAGTTCTTTCCCGACGAACTCGTCGAGCTTATGCAGGTAGATGTTACTGAGCACGGGCGATACCACGCCGCCTTGCGGAACCCCGCTCAGCGTGTCATGGTATTGCCAGTCTTCCAGGTACCCGGCCTTGAGCATGTTACGGATCAGCCGGAGAAACCGGTTATCGCGGATCTTCTCCGCCAGTATCCGGAGAAGGATATCGTGGCTGAAGCTGCCGAAGCAGTCGGAGATGTCTCCCTCGATAAACCACACGGTCCCGGTCCAGGTCTGCTGTATTTCCCGCAGCGCGGTATGACAGCCCCGCCCTTTCCGGAAACCATGCGACCGGCCAGAAAACTGCGGCTCGTAATACGCCTCCAGCAGGAGCCGCACTACCTCGCCGGCGAGCTTATCTGACCAGGACGGCACGCCGAGCGGGCGCAGCTTCCCGTTCTTCTTCGGGATCAGCACCCGGCGGACCGGGGCGAACCGGTACCGCTCCGCGCGCATCAGCGCGATGACCTGATCGATCTTGGCCTCGGACATGCCGTCAGCGGTCTCATCACTGGCCCCCGGCGTCATCGCCCCCTGGTTGGAGTAGATGTTGCCGTAGGCCAGCAAGTACAGGCTCTTGTTGAACATCTGCCGGTAGAGCTCGTCGCACGGCAGGCCCTTCCTGCCGCGCTCGCGGAGGACTTCCAGTACCGTCCCGGCGTCTTGCATTACGCATACCTCACGGTTCCCTAAAAATCCGTCACCTGTGCCCCTTCGCCCTGTGGTCCGGCTCTCCCGGTCGCCAGATTGGCAGGTCGTTACTCCTGCGACTACTACGGGCACTCTGTCGCCATAGGACTCGCGTCCCGTAGGCGATCCCACGTTCATCAGTGCTATACGTCCGAGCGTGACTTAGGCGTCCCGTTCGCCTCCTTCAATACCCTGACAGGGCATCGCTCCTGCGTCCCAGAGGATTACGGCATGCTGCTGCAATTCCGCCGCAGGGACCGGCGCCGGTTACAGGCGTCTTTCCGGCGGGGGACTTCTTACCCCTTCTGGAGACTGGGATTCAGGCAATCCAGCTTTCGCCATATCACGCGGATCTTCCCGGCACGCCACCCCATACGCCTGGGCATGACTGCCGGTTTCCTGGCATGCTATTGTCCCTTTCACCCTTTCGGATTCCGGTAAGCCATCAGATCCAGAGATATCTCCTCTCATCTCTGCCCGCTGCGCGGGCGATATAACACTGCGCCTCGTGGCGCAGCAGCAGCAAAGTGCAGCAACTACGCCGACTTCGCCTGACCCCTCACCGATCCGAAAAGCGGCTCCAGCCTGCCTCAACGACCTTCAATGATCTCCATGA
>DAIOWL010001140.1:0-2433 GCA_036758545.1 Streptosporangiaceae bacterium
TGGACATCCGGGTGTCCGGCCCGGACGGCAAGCCGGTCAAGCCGATCATGGGCTGCTACGGCATCGGCGTCGAGCGCGCCATGGCCACGGCCGTCGAGGTCCACCACGACGACAAGGGCATCATCTGGCCGGTCGCGATCGCCCCGTTCGAGGTCGTGGTGGTGATCGCCCAGCAGGAGGACACCGCCGTGGCCGCCGCGGGGGAGCAGGTCTACCAGGCGCTGCTCGATTCCGGCACCGAGGTCATCGTGGACGACCGGCAGGTCCGGGCGGGCGTCAAGTTCAGCGACGCCGAACTAACCGGCATCCCGTTCCGGGTCACGGTGGGCAAGCGCGGCCTGGCCGCCGGGACCGTCGAGCTCACCGATCGCGCCGCCGGCTCCACCGTCGCGATCCCGCTGGACGACGTGGCCAAGCACGTCCGGGAGGCCGTGGCGGGAGCGTGACATGGCGCAGACGGTGAAGTGGCTGCCGAGGCCGGAGAAGCACGACTTCCAGGCGGCGGAGGACTACCTGTCGCTGATCATGTCGGCCAAGCGCGCCGCCGAGTGGCGGAAGAGGCTCACCGCCGCGCGCAACGACATCACCCACCGCAAGGCCAAGGACATCCTGCGGGCCAGCCAGCTGGCCCTGCTCGGCGAGGACGACAAGCACGTCGCGGCGGACCTGCGCAAGGCCGCGTCCGGCACGGCCATGTCGCCGATCCTGCTGCTGTGCGGCGAAGGGCACCCGCTCATCGTCGCCGACGGCTACCACCGCGTCTGCGCCAGCTACTGGATCGACGAGAACACCGACATCCCCTGCATCCTGATCTAAGTTACGATGCCTGGCGGTCGCGGGCCTGGCAGCGCAGCGCCCGGAGCACGTCGTCCCGGCCCTCGCTGAGCAGCCGGCGCAGTGCGGCCGGCGGGTCGGTGGCCGCGATGTACTCGTCCGTCGCCCGCACTGTCTCCTCCGAGATCGCGCCCACCGTGTAGGCGCCGCTGACGAAGTCCTGTGCCATCGCCGAGGACCAGGTCTGCCATGCGTCCGTGACGGCGGCGAAGTACTTCTCCCGGTACGGGTTCACCAGCTCCGGCCGGTCCGGGTCGGCGAAGCCGGCCAGCGTCGCCCGGAACGTGGCCAGCGTCTGCTCACCCGAGACCAGCAGGTCCCAGGCTTCCTGCTTGGCCTCGGCGGTGGGGATGGCCGCGCGGCAGGCCGCCGCGTGCCGCTCGCCCGCGTCGGTCGCGTCCCGGGCCAGCTCCGCGTTGATCTCAGCCGCCCCGAAGCCGCGGTAGCAGCGGCTCACCAGCCGTCCCAGCAGCGCCCAGCGCAGCTCGGTGTCCACGGTCAGGCCGTCGAGCACGACCGAGCCGTCGAGCAGCCCGGCCAGCAGGGCCAGGTCGTCCTGCGCCGTGGCCGTTCCGGCGAACGCCCGCACGTAGGCCAGCTGAGTGTCCGAACCGGGCTCCGCGTCGTACAGCAGGCCGCGCAGCGCGTCGGCCATCAGGGCCAGCCCCGTCTGCCGCCAGCCCGGGTCGGCGAACCGGCGGACCGCCTGGCTGGCCTGCCGCAGCAGGGTCTGCACCACGCTGATGTCGGCCACCGAGGACACGCCCAGCATCACGAGCTGGACGTAGTCGCGGGCCGCCATCTCCGCGTCGCGGCACATGTCCCAGGCGGCGGACCAGCACAGCGCGGCGGGCAGCGAATCGGTGAATTCGGCTATCGACTCCACCAGCGTGCGCAGCGAATGCGCGTCCAGCCGGATCTTGGCGTAGGTGAGGTCATCGTCGTTGACCAGGACCAGGGCGGGGCGCGGCTGCCCGGCCAGCTCGGTCACCACCGTGCGCGGGCCCGCCACGTCGGTCTCTACCCGGTGGCGGCGGACCAGGCCGTCGGCGGTCAGGTCGTACAGCCCGATGGCGATGCGATGCGAGCGGAGCACCGGATGGCTGGCGGCCGCCTCCTGCTCCACCGCGAACTCGGTGAACTTGCCGTCGTCGTCCAGCGTGTACGACGGGCGCAGCGTGTTCACCCCGGCGGTCTGCAGCCACTGCTCCGACCACGCGGCCAGGTCGCGGCCCGAGGTCTCCTCGAGGGCGGCCAGCAGGTCGGCCAGCGCCGCGTTGCCCCAGGCGTGCGCGGCGAAGTACTTCCGCACGGCGTCCAGGAAGTTCTCGCGGCCGACGTAGGCCACGAGCTGCTTGAGCACGGACGCGCCCTTGGCGTAGGTGATCCCGTCGAAGTTCACCTCGACCGCTTCGATGTCGGGGATGTCCGCCGCGATCGGGTGGGTGGAGGGCAGCTGGTCCTGCCGGTAGGCCCAGGCCTTGTACAGCTGCGCGAACGTGGTCCAGGCGGACGTCCACCGGGTCGCCTCGGCCTGCGCCAGCGTGCCGGCCCAGGTGGCGAACGACTCGTTCAGCCACAGGTCGTCCCACCAGCGCA
>DAIOWL010001141.1:0-2425 GCA_036758545.1 Streptosporangiaceae bacterium
ACCGCTGCGGCCTGCCGGACGGCGGCCGGGCGCGCGGTGTCGGCCGCGGTCCGGCGCAGGTCGGCGACCAGCGCGGGCATGGACAGCCACCGGTGCTGGCTCTCGGCGACCCGCTCGATGCGGATGTCGTCACCCGCCAGCTCGGTCAGGAACCGGGACGGTCGCTGGTCGGTGTCCTCGCCGCCGGCCGCGGTGACGACAAGCCGCTTTTTCGCCCGGGTGGCGGCCACGTAGAACAGCCGGCGCTCCTCGGCCAGCAGCTTGGCCGCCAGCAGGGCCGCGTCCACGTCCGCGCTGGCATCCTGCCCGGGGCCGCTCGCGGCCTCGGCGAGCTCGTCGACGCCGAGCAGTGACCCGCGCATCCGCAGGTCGGGCCAGGTCTCCTCCTGGACGCCGGCTACCACCACGACGTCCCACTCCAGGCCCTTGGACCGGTGCGCGGTCAGGATGCGGACGCAGTCGTCCCTGACGGCCCGCTCGGCCAGGGTGTCGCCGGCGATCTCCTGGCTGGACAGGCTGTCGGCGAACAGCGCGGGCGCACCGGGCGGCATGGTGTCGGTGAAGTGCGCGGCCTTGTCGAACAGCGCCAGCACCGCGTCCAGGTCCCGGTCGGCGGCCGCGCCCGCCGGGCCGCCGGCCGCGCTGGCCTGCTGCCATTGCGCGGCCAGGCCGGAGGCGGCCCAGATGGCCCAGAGCACGTCCTCGGCGCTGCCGCCCTTGGAGATCGCACCCTTCGCGGTGGCGAGCAGTTTTGCGAGGCGCTGGGCCGGCGCCGCCACCCGGTCCGGCACCATGGCCAGGTCGCGGGGGTCGAGCAGGGCGTGGGCCAGCATGTCCGGGGTGTGCTGGCCCTCGGGGTCGGCGTCGGCGAGCAGCTGCAGGGACCGGCGCAGGCGGCGCAGGCCGAGGGCGTCGGTGCCGCCCAGGGGGCCGCAGAGGAGCTCGGCCGCGGTCGGCTCGTCGAGGCGGGTCTGGTTCAAGGCGCAGCGGAGCAGCATCAGCAGCGGGCGGGTGCCGGGCTCCTCGGCCAGCGGCAGGTCGTCCCCGGCCACCGCGACCGGCACGTTAGCCGCGGTCAGCGCCCGGCGCAGCAGCGGCACCTGCCGGGTGGCCGAGCGGACCAGGACGGCCATGTCCGGCCAGGGCACCCCGTCGGCCAGGTGGGCGCGGCGCAGGGTGTCGGCGACCAGCGCGGCCTCCTGGGTCGAGCTGTCCGCGATCAGGATGCGGATCTCGCCGGGCGGGCTTTCCGGCGTGGGTACCAGCAGCCGGTGCCGGGCCTGGGCGGCGCTGGCCCCGGGTGCGGCGGGAAGCCGGCGCGCCACCCGGCGGGACGCGGCCAGCAGGTCGCGGCCGCTGCGGCGGCAGGTGCGCAGCGCCACGACCGGGGCCGGCTGGCCGTCAGCAGAGCGGAACCGGTCCGGGAACTCGGTGAGCGCCCTTACGTCGGCGCCTCGGAACGCGTAGATGGACTGGTCCGGGTCGCCGACCGCGATCAGCTCCCGGCCGTCCCCGGCCAGCGCCATCAGCAGCGACTCCTGCGCCGGGTCGCTGTCCTGGTACTCGTCGACCAGCACCACGTCGTAGGCGCCGCGCTCGCGCTGCCTGGTCTCCTCGCGGCCGAGCAGGGCGGCCGCGATACGGACGATCTCGGCGTAGTCGTAGGCCGGGACCGGCGCGAGGTCGAAGCGCGCCGCGTACCGGTCGAGGAACCCGGCCGCGGCGGCCCAGTCGTCACGGTCCTTGTGCTTGCCCAGCTGGCGCAGGCTGCGGCCGTCCAGGCCGCGCTCGGCCGCGCGCAGCAGCAGGTCGCGCACCTCCTCGGCGAAGCCGCGGGTGGCCAGCGCGGCTCTGAGCCGCTCCGGCCAGCGGGAGCCGCCGTCCTGGGCCTCGCCCTTCAGCATCCGGCGGATCTCCAGCAGCTGCTCCGGCGCGGAGAGCAGCCGCGGCGGCTCGTCGCCGGCCAGCACGAACTCGCGCCGGGCCAGCGCGTAGGCGTAGCTGTGGAAGGTCACCGCGAGGGGCTCGCGGGTGGTGCGCTCTAGCCGGGCGGTGATGCGCTCGCGCAGCTCGGCGGCGGCCTTGCGGCTGAACGTGAGGACCAGGATCCGCTCGGGCGCGATGCCGCGGTTCTCGATCCGGTCGGCCACCGCGGCCACGATCGTGGTGGTCTTGCCGGTGCCCGGCCCGGCCAGCACCAGCAGCGGCCCGCCCTTGTGGTCGACGACCTGCTGCTGCGCCTGATCCAGCCGGGGCGGTCCGGGAGGGCCTGCGGCTGCGGCTGCGCCTACGCCTGATGGCGCTGCGGCGGTGCCCGCGGCTCCGGCGCCGGTTTGCCCGCCGGCCAGGGGGCGGCGGACGAGGCGGTACGCGGGGGCGCGGGACTGGTCCATTACTGGCAATTCCAGCAGACGCCACTGACATT
>DAIOWL010001142.1:0-2425 GCA_036758545.1 Streptosporangiaceae bacterium
TGCCGCCCAGCAACTCATCGGACGGGGGCCGGTGCCAGGCGAGCGGATCGGTGAGATGGCCAGTGTCGGCCACCTGGCAGATGAGCTCTCCCCGGGTCTGCCAGACCTGCAGTGTTCCGTCGCCGTCCGTGTGGCGCACGGTGTTGGCGGCAAGCTCGCTGATGGCGAGCACCAAGTCGGGGATACGCGACGGTGTGAGCCCGGCACACGTGGCTCTGCTGGCGACGAACCTGCGAACCGGGCGCAGGTCGTCAGAGTAGCCCAGCGTCTCGGCGTCCACGGGCGGGCGGGGCAGAGACCGGTTACACCGCGGCGGAACGTCCGGCGGCCCTCGGTAGCTGATGCTGGCTGTGGCCTGGCGGTCCTTGACGACGGCCGGGTGCGTGCGTACCGCATCGGCGATGACCGATCCGGGCAGCCCGGCGCTGTCGTAAGGACAGACAACGGTAACGCGGCTGTCGCGGAAAGCCAGGTTGATGAGCGCCTCGTGCCTGATCGCCTCTCGCACCTCTCCGGCCGTGCGGCCGGGCCAGATCGGCTCGCCAATACAGCAAACGCGCCGGCCATTGTGCTTACCGGCATAGACCTGGAGCGCCGGGATGATCCGCGCTGGGTTACGGCCCAGCTCGGCCATGTCAACCAGGTCCACGAGCGCTGAGTTGACACCGAACTCCTGGTGCACCAGCCGGGCGTTCCCCTTCGGGACCGCGACGAATACCGCGTCACCGCGTGCGTGGCTGGTCTGAATGAAGCCAGCGAGGGCCGCCAGGTACTCGCCACGGCCGTGATAGAACAACGCCAGATGACGGAACTGGTCACCGGAAGTCGCGGTAACAGCCATCTCGACTCCCGGGCGCCTCCGGGCCTGGCCCGGGCCGACTGCCCGCCGCTAGCACCGGGATGCGGCGTGTAAGGACGCAACTGGGACTCCAGACCATGCGGGTACACCGCGCACTTCGCGGATCCATCTGCCGGGGTCCGGAGCAGCACTACCAGGGTACAACCCTGACACGTACTCCCCCCGGCGGCCGGGCCGAAACATCGGGGAGGTCCGGGCTACCCACCCGCGATCAGCTGGCTGCTTCGTCGACTCCGCTAGGGCTGGGCTGCCGTTCAGGTCCGCCATTGGCTCGCCGATGCCCGTTCGGTCCGTTCGACCCGTTCGATCCGTTGGCGGACGCTCGCGTGAGGGCCTCCTCCAGGCTCGGGAAATTAGGGATGATCTGGTCAACGCCGGTGATCGTGAAAACGCGGAGCACGGCATTGCCAGGCGCCGTGGGACTAACCGAACGCACCGTCCAGGCCATCGTGGCTGACCTGGAGGCCGCCGGCTACATCACCCGCAGCCGCACCGGGCGGCGCACCCGGTACACGGTCAGGCACGACAGCCAGTTCCGCCACCCCGCCCAGGAAGGGCTCCAGGTCGGCCCGTTCCTCGACTTGCTCGCCGTAGCGGACGAGAAGGGGCGCACCACCCCAGGGCATGAAAACAGCTGACAACAGCTGAGACCGGCCCGGCTCAGGCGCCTGGTCAGTCCGTGCCCGTTGCTGCCCGGTTGAGGGCCAGGGTGCGGACCAGGGGATGTCACGGGCGCGACACCTCCACCCGATCCGCGATCGTGGACAGTACCAACCCGGCGCCCTTCGTCGTCGGCTAGTTCACGGAGGTTGAGACTCATGTCCAGCGAAACCGAAATCCGTCCCTTCCAGATCGACATGCCCGACGAGGCGATCGCCGACCTTCGCCGCCGCATCGGCGCGATGCGCTGGCCTGGCCAGGAGCTGGTCGAAGACCGGTCGCAAGGTGTGCAGCTGGCGACGCTGCAGGCGCTGGCGCGCTACTGGGCGACCGACTACGACTGGCGCAGGTGCGAGAAGAGGCTGAACGCGCTGCCGCAGTTCACGACCGAGATCGACGGCACCAGGATCCACTTCATCCACGTGAGGTCGCGGCACGAGAACGCGCTGCCGCTGATCATGACGCACGGCTGGCCCGGTTCGGTCGTCGAGCTGCTCGAGTCGGTCGGCCCGCTCACCGACCCGACCGCGCACGGCGGAAACGCCGAGGACGCGTTCGACCTGGTGCTGCCGTCCCTGCCCGGCTACGGCTTCTCCGCCGAGCCGAACGAGGTCGGCTGGGATCCCGGCCGCGTCGCGCGCGCCTGGGCGGAGCTGATGCGCCGCCTCGGCTATACCCGCTACGTCGCCCAGGGCGGCGACGTGGGCGCCTCGGTTACCGACGCGATGGGCCGCCAGGCCCCCGAGGGACTGGCCGGCATCCACATGAACCTGCTCGTGACGGCGCTGGGCGGAGGCCCCATGCCAGCAGACACCGAGCAGGAACGCGCGGCCCTCGAGCAGACCAAGACATTCAGGGCGAGCGGCTTCGGCTACTTCCTGGAGCAGGCCACCCGGCCGCAGACGA
>DAIOWL010001143.1:0-2418 GCA_036758545.1 Streptosporangiaceae bacterium
CTGTCTTCGAGCTGTGCGGCGTCCGTATTAGCAAGCAGCGACGCGAGCAGCCACATCATGGCCACGGCGCCGAGCCGCTCACGATCAAGCCGACCGTCTTCGGCGGCGGAGAGCTGGCCATCCCGCCGGGCGAGGAGACGGCGGAAGGCGTGGAGCCAGGCCCGTTCGGATCAAGGTCATGCGGATCGCCGGGAGCGGAGCTACGAACGCCGGCCCCGTGCGGGCCGCGCTGGACTGCACGGCCAGCCAGCACGCCGCGCTCCATGGCTCAGGCAGGTGGCACGGGCGCGGGCGCGGTGCTACATCAGCGCCGCTGGCCACCCGGGCGTGCCGGGCCGCGTGCTGGTCAGGCGGCTTCGACGGCGCCGTGCAGGGCGAGCGCGGCGTCCAAGTCGCTGGCGTCGTGGCCGGCGGCGGACACGGCGCTGGCCTACTCACGCCGGACCAGGCGTAGTTGCTCATTCCGCGCTCGGTCAGGCGGACGGTCACCCGCGGGCAGTCACCGACCCGGTATTGCAGCCGAACCCTGGAAATGCCTCTCTGCAAACGGTTTCCGCGCGTGGCGTGGACATGGCCTGGCCGCGCCAGCATCGCCCTGCCCGGCGTCGTGCTCGCCTTGGCGGGCCGGCCTTCACGCGCAGTTCTGGTGCGGGCCGGCCTGTCCCGGTCAGCGGGCTGGCGGGACGGCGGGATGCTCGCCAAAGAAGCGGATGAATTCGGCGCTGGCGTCCGGCCCGCGGGGGTCGGTGTAGGAGCCATGCGGGACACCACCGGACCAGGCATGGCCGCCGTGGTGGATGGTCCAGCGCTCGGCCAGGGCCGTGCCCGCAAGGTCCTGGTAGCAGGTACGGGTGTAGGCATACCCGCCGGGCACCTGCCCTGTGGTCACCACGTCCTGGCGGCGGTCCGCGCTGCCCGCGGCTAGGGCGTGGTCGATGAGACCCGCGGCGTTGGCGGGGGCCACGATCGCATCCTGGTCGCCATGGAAGACGATCAGCGGCAGGGGGCTGGCCGGGTGCCGGGCCCGTCCTGGCGGGCCCTGCTTCATCGCCGCGAACGCGGAGGCCACGTCGCCGGCTGCGGCGTACGGCAGCCCGGAGTGCACGCCGGCGGCGGCGTAGAGATCGGGGTAGACCGCGGCCATCACCGCGGCCATCGCGCCCCCGGCGGAAAATCCGGCCACGTACACCCGGGTGGCATCTGCCCCGTAGCGGTCGGTGACCTGACGGGTGATCCCGGCGAGCAGCGACGGCTCGCCGGCGCCGCGGCGCTGGTGGCCGGGCGCAAACCAGTTCCAGTACCGGCCCGCGTTCGCCGAGGGGGGCTGCTCGGGGTAGGCGACGAGCAGCCCCTGACGCTCGGCCAGGTCGTTCATGCCGGTGGCAGCGGCGAAGGTCACGGCGTCTTGGGTGCCGCCGTGCAGCATCACGACCAGGGGCATGGGGAGGCCGACGTGACCGGCGGGAACGTAGAGCCGGTAGGCGCGGGTGCCGGCGGCGTTGCTGTAGGAGAAGGCGTCAAACCGGCCCGCCGGCCGCTTCACGGCCGGGACCGCGGGCCTGTGCGTCTGACGGAGCCCCTGCGTGCCCCGGCTGGGGGCCGCGCGGCGGCGGGTAATCCAGCCGGGATGGATCTGCCGCAGTTGTGTCCCCTGGCCGGCGCGCAGCGCTGGCCAGGGAGCCGGACGGCGGCCAGGCGTGCTGCCAGTCTCCTCCCCGGCCGGCGGCGCAGCCGGCGCCTGACGGGTCACCGCCGGCCCGGCCAGGGTCTGCTGGATCAGCGCGGTGGCCTCGACCAAGCGGCCCTGGCGGGTCAGGCGGGTGGCCTCAGCCATCGCCGCCATCTGGCGTGCGTTCATGGCGGTGTCCCTTCTGGTGTTGTCTTCTGTCCTGCTGGCAGGACGGCTCGTACGTTGCGGGGCCCGCGGTCCGGCAGCCGTCGTGATCACGGTCACGGAGGCTTACGCGGTGCGGGGCGCCAGCGCGGCCTTCACCGCGGCGGGGGCCCGGAAGGCGCCGAGCACCTCCACCGAGGCAATCGTGGCCAGGGCCAGCTGGACGGAGACATCGTCGGCGATGCTCGCCAGCCCGAGCACCCGGATATGGATCATCTGCCCGGCGTCGCGGATCTCCTCCAGGTCGCGACGGGTGTAGTGACAGCTGCCCAGGGTGAGGGTGCGCCGGGCCGCTGTCTGGTCGAGCGCCTCGCCCCGGGTGGCGAGCTGGGTGCGGATGGCCGCGCGGATGAAATCGGTGCGGTTAGCGTAGAAGCCCTCCTGCACCAGCAGGTCGATCTGCCCGAGGTCCACCAGTCCCAGGTTGATAGTGATCTTCTCGGTCTTCTCGCTCTCACCGCGGGCCATGCATTCACCATCTCCAGGCCATCTCCTTGCCATCCAAGGGGATGGTAACTCCAGGA
>DAIOWL010001144.1:0-2413 GCA_036758545.1 Streptosporangiaceae bacterium
ATGGCCTCGATCGTCCGGGTGAACCGGCGGTCCTTGCCGTCGACGAAACCGGTGCGCGCCAGCAGCAGCAGCAGCGACGGGTCGAGCTCGTCCGATCCGGCGTGACCGGCATAGCTGCGCCTGGCTTCGGACCAGCAGTGCCGCTCCACCCAGGCGCGGATGGCGGCCCGTTCGGCCGTCCAGCGGTCCATGTCGCGGTCCGCCACCTGACCTCGTTCCGCCAGCTTGACCAGGCGGTCCAGGGCGACCCAGCAGCCGGTCTTGGAGAACGTGTTGTGCCGTCTTTCCTCGAGCTCCCATATCCCGCAGTCGGGTTCGGCCCAGACATCGCACACCTTGTTACCCAACGCGTGCAGCAGGTCGGCGCTGGACGGGTCCAGGTGCGCGCCGGCCCGGTCGACCGCCAACCACACGCACTCGAGCGGGTCCCCGTAGCACCCCCACTGCGGCTGCCCGACGGCGCGGTTGCCTCCCCGGGCGGGACTGGAGTCGCGGTAGCCGCGCAGGCGCAGCTCGGTTTCCTCGTCCGGAACGTGCCCGCTCAGCCCGTAGAAAGCGATCGACTTACTGTCCCCGATGACCCCGTAGGACTCGATCGGGGCGAAGCCTCCCGCCCGCGCCAGCGCGTCGTCTCGCGCCTCGCCGCTGCTCATCGCGCCGTCTCCGCGGCGGCCTCCCGGGCCGTCACCAGGTCCGCGACCAGGCCCGCGTAAGCCCGGTCCCGGCCTTCGGGATCCGGTCCGCGCAGCACGGCGGACGGGTGGATGGTACCCACCACGAGCCCCTGCCAGGAGCCGAGCGAGGCTTCCTCCGCCTTGCCCTTGTGCTCGCCGACCCGGTACCGCGAGCCGAACATGGCCTCGCCCGCCACCGCGCCCAGCAGCACGACCAGCCGCGGCCGGACCGTCCCGAGCTCGGCCTCCAGCCAGAACCCGCAGGCCCTGATCTCGGTGCCGTTCGGACGCTGGTGGATCCGGCGCTTGCCCCGCTCGGTCCACTTGAAGTGCTTGACCGCGTTGGTCACGTACACGTCGTCACGGTCGATGCCGGCCTCGACCAGGGCCCGGTCCAGGATCCGGCCCGCGGGCCCGACGAACGGATGGCCCTGCTTGTCTTCCTGGTCGCCCGGCTGCTCACCGACCAGCGCGATGGAAACGCCCGTCCGGCCTTCGCCGAACACCGTCTGCGTCGCCCGCCGGTACAGATCACACCGCGTGCACCCGGCCGCCTCGTCCCTGAGTTCCTGCCAGCTAGTCACGGGCGCCCCCTACCCGGCCAGGGGGTCAATACGCGAACGGAGGATGTCAGCCGTGCGAACCCAGGTGTAGGAACGGTTGCCCTGGGTAGCCGGGCAGCAGGGTGGTTAGCAAGGCGAAGGGAATGCCGAAGGAGGAGATACCATGCCGAAGATCCGCCGGCGCGGCCTGGCGCAGGGCGGCGAACTGCCGGGCACTCTCAAGCGCTCGTCGAAGGAAGCCCAGGAAACGTTCACGAAGGCGCGCGACAGCGCCGTACGGACCTACGGGGAGGGGGACCAGGCGGACCGGGCCGCGTACGCCGAGTTCAAGCGGAAGTTCGAGAAACGCGGCGACCACTGGATACCCAAACGGTCCGCGGATTCCGGGGAATTAGCGCTTACATTGCTGAGCGCGGTGCCTTGGCTTACGACGAAGGTCCCCTCCATGTATGAGATGGAGAGGACCTCGCCTGGTCCCGGGCCGACCTGGCCGGTTGACCGGCCGTCTGGCACCGGGACCGCCCGCCGGGGCCGCGCACCCGCGCGAACCGCCGGTTTCCCAGCGCCTCCCGCGTCCCGAAGTCACCTCCGGATGATGCCCGTTTCCAACGGTAAAAACATTCTTACTGGCCCGGCAGGGCGCCCGCAAGGTTCGGCGGGAATTCATTTCCGGTTTTTTCGGCGTCCACATTTCATCCACAGAAGATGCCTGGTTATCCGCATAATACGGTGCCTGTCCACCGGTTTATGCACAGCCCGTCCACAGGTTCCGTGGATAACTTCTGAAATTGCGGTCGGGAGCATCTTTAGTCGGGCGCGGCACCGCCGGGATGGGCGCCGCAGGTGCACGGCTGCGGGGCCCGCTCGCATATGCCGGTGATCATGATCGCGAGGACGGCCTCGAAGATGTCGTCGTCGGCGACCAGGGGCAGTTCGTCGCGGACCCGCCAGATGTGCGGGTACTCCTCCTGGCCGACCGCCCGGTAGGCCTGGGTCCAGGTGCCCCGGTCGACAGCCTGCAGCGGCTCGGGCAGCGCCAGCAGCGCCGCCTCGCTGCCGCACCAGGCCAGCGCGAAATCGCCCAGCGCCCGGTAGATCACGGCCGCCTCGAGTCCCTCGTACCCCGCCGCCATTACCGCTTCGAGGGTCCGGTCCACGACCCGCATCTCGGCCGGC
>DAIOWL010001145.1:0-2412 GCA_036758545.1 Streptosporangiaceae bacterium
CCAACGGGCGGTTTCCCGTGGTCGCGGATCCGTCGCCGGCCTACCACGGCCTGCAATTCCACGAGACGTTCGGCACGTACGGCTACCTGATGAAGCTGCGGGCCGAGAGCCTGCGCGACCTCGGCGCGGCGCTGTCGCCGTTCAGCGCCTTCCTGTTCCTGCAGGGGCTGGAGACCATGTCGCTGCGGATGGAACGCCACGTGGCGAACGCGCTGGCGGTCGCGTCGTTCCTCGAATCGCACGAGCTCGCGTCGAACGTGACCTACCCCGGCCTGCCCTCGAGCAGGTTCCGGCCGCTCGTGGAGAAGTACCTCCCGCGCGGCGCCGGCGCCGTGTTCTCCTTCGACTGCGCCGGCGGCCGAACGGGCGGGCAGGACCTCATCCGCGGCATGACCCTGTGGTCCCACCTGGCCAACGTCGGCGACGCGAAGAGCCTGGTCATCCACCCCGCCAGCACGACGCACCGCCAGTTGAGCGACGACGAGCTGCGGGCGGCCGGCGTCGGGCCCGGGACCGTTCGGCTGTCGGTCGGCACCGAGTCCGTCGAGGACCTGATCTGGGATCTGGAGCAGGGTTTCGCGCTCGTCGCCGCGACAGCCGGCCACGAAGGAGCGCCGGCATGAGCGACTTCGATCTGGCGCGGTACCAGGACCCGCTGACGATCCAGCGCGTGCTCCACAGCGCCCAGACGATCGCGATCGTGGGCCTGTCGCCCAACGAGCTGCGGGCCAGCTATTTCGTCGGCTATTACCTCAAACGGCACGGCTACCGCGTGATCCCGGTGAATCCCCGGGAAACGGAGATCCTCGGCGAGACGTGCTACCCGAGCCTGCTGGACGTGCCCGTGCCCGTGGATATCGTGAACGTCTTCCGCGCGCCGGACGCCCTGCCGCCGATCGCACGGGACGCCGTGGCGATACACGCCGGCGCCCTGTGGTGCCAGTTCGGCGTGATCAACGCCGAGGGCGCGAAGATCGCCGAGGACGGCGGCGTGACGGTGATCATGGACCGCTGCCTCAAGGTCGAGCATGCGCGCTACGCGGGCCGGATGCACTGGCTCGGCTTCAACACGCAGCGGATCACATCCGTCCGCGCCGGACTCCAGTAGCCAGAGTGGAGCAATTCTCATGACAGAACCCGCGCCCCGCATCGACTTTGCGAACCTGCCGGCGCCCACTGAGGGCATCCTGGTGACGTTGTTCATCACAGTCCGCGAGGTCGCGCGGTCCCGGGACTTCTACTCGCGCATCCTGGGCGGAACCGTTGTCCTGGACGAGAACCCGTGCATCGTCAGGCTGTCCAATTCGTGGATCATCATGAACCCTGGCGGGCCGCCGACCCCCGACAAGCCGGATATCTCCGTGGTCGACTACCAGCCCGGCAACACCACCTCGATCTTCCTGAACCTGCGGGTCGCCGACATCGGTGCCTGCTACGAGCAGTGGAAGGCGAAGGGAGCGGAGTTCGTCACGCCGCCGATCGACCGCGGGGCGGAGATCCGCTGCTACATACGAGACCCCGACGGATACCTCATCGAGGTCGGCCAGTCCACCGGTCTGCTGCACGGCGAGCTGGCCGCCAAGCGCCCGGAGGATCTCCCGGGCTGAACGGCTTCACGCGTCCGGCCACTGCCTCGACGTACCAATTTGTCTGCGATACGACCAGAGGATGACGACGGCTGAGCATGTCAGGGTGGGGATACGACATCCGCTGGAGCCGCTGACGACGGAGGAGATCGAGAGCGTCAGCCGGATCCTCACGCGCGACCGCGGCCTGGCCGCGAGCGCCCGTTTCGTCTACGTCACGCTGCGGGAGCCGGCCAAGGATGACGTCCTGCGCCACCAGCCGGGCGAGGCGTTCGAGCGCGAGGCGCACGTCGTGCTCAGGGAGCGGGCCGAATACCGAACGTACGAGGCCATCGTCTCCCTGACCGCCGGCGAGGTGCGGCTGTGGCGGGAACTGCCCGGTGTGCAGCCGCCGGTCATGCTGGAGGAGTTCCTGGCCACCGAGGAGGCGGTCAGGAAGGATCCCCGCTGGCAGGAGGCGATGCGCCGGCGTGGCATCACCGACTTCGACATGGTCATGGTCGACCCCTGGTCGGTCGGTTACAACGGCCCCGAGGACGCGGCGGAGAAGGGCCGCTTCCTGCGGCCGCTGACCTGGGTCCGCCAGGGGGACCCGGATGACAACGGATACGCCCGGCCGGTGATGCCGGTCACCACGGTCGGGTTCCAGCTCAGGGCCGACGGCTTCTTCGACGGCAACCCCGCCCTCGACCTGCCACCCGCGGAGCACGGCCACCACGAGAGCTGAGGCCCGCTCCTCGCGTACCCTGGCCTGGTGAGCATCGTGGTCCGGCCCGCCACGACGGCGAGGTTCGGCGACGTCGCGACCATGCTCGGGCCCAAGAAC
>DAIOWL010001146.1:0-2410 GCA_036758545.1 Streptosporangiaceae bacterium
CCAACGCCTCCTGCACCACGAACTGCGTGGCGCCGATGGCCAAGGTGCTGCTGGACAACTTCGGCATCGTCAAGGGCCTGATGACGACCATCCACGCCTACACCAACGACCAGGTCATCCTGGACTTCCCGCACAAGGACCTGCGCCGGGCGCGGGCCGCGGCGCAGAACATCATCCCGACCACGACCGGGGCCGCCAAGGCGACCGCGCTGGTCCTGCCCGAACTCAAGGGCAAGCTGGACGGGCTGGCCATGCGGGTGCCCGTCGTCGACGGCTCGGTGACCGACCTGGTGGTCGAGCTGGGCCGCGAGGTGACCAAGGACGAGGTCAACGCCGCGTACAAGGCCGCCGCCGAGGGGCCGCTCAAGGGCTACCTGCACTACACCGAGGCCCAGATCGTGTCCTCCGACATCGTCGGCTCGCCCGCGTCGTGCACGTTCGACTCGTCGCTCACGATGGCGTTCGGCAGCCAGGTCAAGGTCATCGGCTGGTACGACAACGAGTGGGGCTACTCCAGCCGGCTGGTCGACCTGACCGCGCTCGTGGCCGCACGGCTGCGGTAATGCGGTCCATCGACGACCTGGAGGTCATGGGCCGGCGCGTGCTGCTCCGGTCGGACCTGAACGTCCCGCTCGACCTGACCGGCACCGGGGAGATCACCGACGACGGCCGGATCCGGGCCAGCCTGCCGGTGATCAGCAAGCTGTCCGACCGGGGGGCGCGGGTCATCATCCTCGCGCACCTCGGCCGGCCCACGGGCGGCACGTTCGAGGAGCGGGCGGCCGGCGGACCCTCCTTGCGGCCGGTGGCGGCGCGGCTGGGCGAACTGCTCGGACGCCCCGTCTCGTTCGGCGCCGACGTGGCCGGGCCGTCGGCGGAGGAAACCGCGTTCAGCCTCGGTGACGAGGACGTCGCGGTGCTGGAGAACGTGCGTTTCGAGCCGGCCGAGACCAGTAAGGACGACGCCGAGCGCGGCGAGTTCGCGCAGCGGCTGGCCCGCCTGGGCGAGGTGTACGTGGGCGACGGGTTCGGCGCGGTGCACCGCAAGCACGCGTCGGTCTACGACCTGCCGCTGCTGCTCCCGCACGCAGCCGGTGACCTGGTGCGGGACGAGGTGGCCGTGCTGCGTCAGCTCACCGACGACCCGGCCCGGCCCTTCGTCGTGGTGCTCGGCGGCAAGAAGCCGTCGGACAAGCTGGCCGTGATCGGCAACCTGCTGAACCTGGCCGACCGCATCCTGATCGGCGGCGGCATGGCCTACACGTTCCTGGCCGCCCAGGGGTACGAGGTGGGGAACTCGGTACTCGAGGCGGACCAGGTTCCCGCCGTCAAGAAGATCATGGCAGAGGCCGAACGGCGCGGGGTAGAACTCGTCCTCCCCGTCGACCTGGTCGTGGCCACTCATTTCGCGCCTGACGCGGAGCATTCCGTCGTGCTGGCCAGCGAGATGCCGGCCGACCGGGAAGGCGTGGACGCGGGCCCGCGCACCCGCGCCCTGTTCGCGGAGAAGCTGGCCGACGCCAGGACCGTGTTCTGGAATGGCCCGCTCGGGGTGTTCGAGTTCCCGGCGTTCGCGGCTGGGACCAGGGCGATCGCCGAGGCGGTGGCCGCGGTGGACGGGCTGACCGTGGTAGGCGGCGGCGACTCGGCCGCGGCGGTCCGCGCGCTGGGCATCCCGGAGAAGTCCTACAGCCACATCTCCACCGGCGGCGGCGCGAGCCTGGAGTACCTCGAAGGCAAGACGCTGCCCGGCCTGACGGCACTGGAGGCCGATTCGTGAACGCCCGCGGTTCAGGGCGCCGGCTGCCGCTGATGGCCGGCAACTGGAAGATGCACGAGAACCACCTCGAGGCGATCGCGCTGGTGCAGAAGCTCGCGTTCACCCTGACGCCGAAGGACTTCGAGGCGGTCGAGGTCGCGGTGCTGCCGCCGTTCACCGCGCTGCGCAGCGTGCAGACCCTGATCGACGGGGACAAGCTGCGGATCAGATACGGCGCGCAGGACGTCTCCCAGTACGATTCCGGCGCCTACACCGGCGACGTGTCCGGGCCGATGCTGGCCAAGCTGGGCTGCCAGTACGTGCTGGTCGGGCACTCCGAGCGGCGGCAGTACCACGCGGAGACCGACGACCTCGTCAACGCCAAGGCGCAGGCCGCGCTGCGGTCCGGGATCACGCCGATCCTGTGCCTGGGGGAGCCGCTGGAAGTCCGCCAGGCCAGGCAGCAGGTCGGCCATTGCATCGGGCAGCTCGACGAAGGCCTCAAGGGGTTTCCCTCCGCCGCGGTGGCGTCGATGGTGATCGCCTACGAGCCCGTCTGGGCCATCGGCACTGGTGAGGTGGCCACCCCGGACGATGCGCAGGAGGCGGCCGCCGCGATCAGGTCACGGGTTTCGGAGTTTCATGACGCCG
>DAIOWL010001147.1:0-2409 GCA_036758545.1 Streptosporangiaceae bacterium
GCGGTTGACGCGCTGGCCGGTTACCTCAAGACAGCGCCGACCCTCGTCGTCATCGACAACTGCGAGCACCTCATCGCCGGCGCCGCCGCGTTCGTGCACCAGCTCCTGCGGTCCACGCCGGGAACGGCCATTCTGGCTACCAGCCGCGAGCCGCTTGCCGTTGAGGGTGAAGTGACGTGGCGGGTGCCGTCACTGAGTCTGCCGCCGGCCTCCGACGATACGCCGGAGGCTGTGGGCCACTACGACGCCGTCAGGTTGTTCATCGAGCGGGCGGTGCAGGCCGATCCGGCCTTCCGCGTATCCAACGAGAACGCCCCGGCGGTCGCCCAGATATGCCATCGCCTGGATGGCATACCACTGGCCCTCGAGCTCGCGGCGGCCCGGGTACGCAGCCTGACCTTGGAGCGCATCGCGGCCGCCCTCGATGACCGTTTCCTGCTCCTCGCCGGTCCGCGGCGGGGTGTGGTGCCACGCCAGAAGACACTCCTGGCTTCCGTGGACTGGTCCCACGAGCTTCTGGGATCGCAGGAGAGGGTGCTGTTCCGCCGTCTCGGCATCTTCGCCGGCGGCTTCACTATGGACGCCGCGGATGCGGTTGTCGCCTTCGATCCGGTACCCGACCGCACCACTGTGGATGTGCTGGCCCGCCTGGTCGACAAGTCGCTGGTCCACCTGGGCGACCTGGGGCGTTACCGGCTGCTCGAGACGATCCGCCAGTACGCGCTCGACCGGCTGGCCGATGCGGGCGAGACCGAGGAGCTGCAGGACCGCCACCTGGCTTGGGCTGGCAGCCTGGCAAGCACGCTGGAGAGCGAGGCGACCGACGCCCACCCGGCCGCGCTGGAGGAGCTGGAGACCGAGCACGCCAACCTCCGTGCGGCGCTGGATCAGGCGGCGGTTGCCGGCCGACATGACCGGGCCCTCGAGATCGTGGGGTCACTGGCCTTCTTCTGGGCCCAGCACGGGCACTACCGCGAGGCGGCGGATTGGGAGTCACGACTGGTTGAAAGGCCCGGAGCAACGGGCGGTCAGGCCGTGGCACGAGCTCGTTGGGGGTGCGCCTACGTCCGTTTTTATGGAGGCGACGCGGTCGGGGCCTACGAGCGCGCGCAAATCGGTCTGACCGAGGCGAATGCGGCTGGCGATTCCTCCACCGCGGCACGCTGCCTGCACACGATGGGAGCCGGCTTGTACCCGGCCGACCCGGTCCCAGCACGGCAGCACCTCGTACAAGCCGCGGAGCTGGCTCGCACCGCCCAGGATGAGTGGTGCCTGGCCGACGCGCTGCAGTGCGTCAGCTATACCCACCTGGCCGAGGGTGACCATCGCCTCGCCGTACCGTTCCTGGAGGAAGCATTCCCGATCTGCGATCGGAGGGGAAACCAGTTCCAGCGGGGTTGGCACCACGGCGGGATGGCCTGGGTGGCCGCGTTGCGGGGCCAGATGCCGGTTGCCGAGAGCGAGATCCGAAAGGCGATCGAGATAGCCCGGACGGTAGGCGACCCCACTCTGGAGGTGTGGGCCTGCGAACTCCTGTGCAGCATCCTCGTCGCGGCCGGCCGCCCGCAGGCGATGGCAGCTGAGATGGAGACGCTCCTCCGGGCGCGTCACGAATGGGGCGGCTTGGGCGAGGCGCTGATCCCAACCTTCTCGGCGCGAGCCCGTCTACTGCAGGACCCGGCCGGGGTGGCGGCACAACTCGAGCCCACCGCGGTCGCGCTAATTGACGCAGGCAACCTCATCGACGGCTCGCACCTGATGGAGCAGGCCGCCCGAGCGGCCCTCGAAGCGGGCACCCCCGCGGACGCGGTACGGCTTGCCGCCCTCGGCGAGGAGGCCGCACCCACTGGCTGGTACCGGTCCGCGGCCCGGCTGGTTCGCGGGGTCGCCGCGCGCCAGCTCGGTGACCCAGCGGCCTGCGACCTGCTGCATGACTCACTCGGTTACCTCGCCGACAAGGAGATCCTGCTCGGTGTGCCTCTTGCGCTCGAAACTCTCGGGGGCCTGCTCATCGGGGAGGGACATCTCGCCGAGGGGGGACGCCTCCTGGGTGCCGCCGAGGCGCTCCGCGCCGAGACCGGCCAGGGGCGGCTGCCAGGCGATCAAGCACACTTTGACGAGGATGTACGGCTCGGACAGGAGGAGCTAGGCCCCGAGTGGACGGAGGCGTGGGCCGAAGGATCGGCACTCACACCTGTACAAACGGTCGCCTACGCCCGCCGGGCCAGAGGGGGACGCAAGCGGCCCGCCACCGGATGGAACAGCCTGACACCGACCGAGCTCCAGGTCGTCGAGCTGGTCGCCCAGGGCTTGACGAACCCGGAGATCGGACAGCGTCTGTTCATCGGGAGAGGCACGGTAAAGACCCACCTCTCGCACGTCTTCGCCAAGCTCAACGTCAGCTCCCGG
>DAIOWL010001148.1:0-2406 GCA_036758545.1 Streptosporangiaceae bacterium
AGATGCCCGACAGCAGCCTGGTGCACTGGGTGTTCCCGGTCATTGACCTCGATCATCGTCGTGAGGAATGAGCAGCCCTCGAAGTCCGGTTGGCCGAACCATTCAGAGAACACGTCAAATATCGCCAGCAACTGCTCGCGCGGGCTATGACCGCGCCGCTTGCTCTCGGCTTTAAGCCAATCCTGGGTCCAGAGCTGCTCGCGGCGGCGCAGGAAGTCGATAATCAGGTCATCCTTGGACGGAAAATTCCGGTACAGCGTCATCTTCGCCGTGCCAGCCTGGGCGATGACGGCATCGACTCCCACCGCCCGGACACCTTCACGGCTGAACAGATCGTAGGCGGCCCGGCTTATCCGTTCGCGCCCGCTGTCCTGCCCCTCGTCCCGTGGGCGGCCCGGCCGTTTCCGCCGGTCAGTCATTGCCACGCGTCCTTATCGCTTCCTGAGAGAATCCATGAATAGTATACAGGCTCGCTCGGATCGTGGTGCTGACCGGCACGGCGCGCGTAATTCGTGTCACGTAGCGGCTGTTCTAGTGGCATCGTGCCGGAAAACAATTCCGGATAAAGAATAGACACGTCAGCCCGTCGACCAGTTCGGCCTCGCTTCACCGGGCTGGGTGCTCAGCCACCGCCCGGAGCACCGACTCGGCCTCGGCGTGGGTGAAGGTGAGATCCGCGGGCTGGGCGACTTCCCGTTCGGCGTCGGCGACAATGATCCGAACCTGCTCAGCGATGGCCGCGCGGTGCCCCGGGTCGTCTCCGGTTACGGCAGCGCAGTTGCTCAGCAGCCGCAGCAGGGCGTGGGCGACGGTCGGCTCGCTGGCTCCGTAGCGGCGGATGAGGCCGCACATCACCGCTAGATAGTCGCCGAACCGCCGGGCCGGGACGATTACGACCCCCTGTCCGTCGCGGGCGATATGGGTGCCCAACGGCCGCCGGGCGAGCCCGCAGAAGATCACCGACAGGTGATCGACGGCCTGGACGGCGGTGTACGGGTCGTTGACCGCCGGGGACAGCGCCTTGCACGCCACGTCGACGAGCTGCCGGATCCCGAACGCGGCGTCCTGCTCCAGGGTCCGCTCGAACCCGATCCGGACTCCGCGGTCCAGGACCTGGGTGAAGTCCTGCGGATCCGGCGCGGGATCGGTGGGCGAGGCCCGCCAGATCCAGGCCAGCGTCGTCCCGGCTACCACGTGCTCGCCGACCCTGGGCCGCACGCGCAGGCAGACGCCGTGCCGGGCGGCACACGGCAGCAGCGTCCCGGGACGCACCGCCTGCACGTACCCGGAGTGCCCGGACGCGACCAGGACAGCCCAGGCCGGTACCTCGGGCGCCTCCTGGCCGCCGGTGAGCAGCCCGTCTTCGATCACCGCCAGGGTGTTACGCTGCACCGTTTCCATGATCGCGTCGACCTGGATCGAGTGCAGCAGGTGGTCGGCGAAGAACACCAGCAGGCCCAGGCTGGTGAACAGCAGCACGATCGCGCCGCTGACGGCGAGCCGGGGGAAAGCGGCGGTGCGGTTGCCGCCGGAGACGCCGACCGTGTACAGCCCGGCCGCGCTGTAGGCGAAGGTCGCCACGAACGCGCTGAGCACGATCTGGTTCGGCCGGTCCCGCAGGAAGTTGCGCAGCAGCCGCGGCGAGAACTGGGTGGAGGACAGCTGCAGCGCCACCACGGCCAGGCCGAGCAGCAGTGCGATGATGGTGATCATCGTCCCGGTGATCCCGAGGAGCAGCGTCCGCGCGTCATCCGGGGTGCCCTGGAAGGCCAGCGCCGACCGCGGTCCGACCCTGACCGACGACAGCACCGCCCCGACGGCCAGGGCCGCCAGCACCGACAGCCCCGGCAGCACCCACAGCGACCCGCGCACGTATTCCCGCAGCGCATCTCGACCCACCATGCCCACCTCCACGATCCGGCTCTGGCCCTGGCCACAGCCTGGCATCTTGACGGCCGGCCGGCGAGGCCGGCGGCGTCAGTGCTGCTCGTCGCCGAGCCGGGCGGCTTCCAGGTCCAGGCCGCGCTGCAACCGCTGGCGGGTGGGCTGGCTGATCGTGCCGTCGTCGTACAGCCGGGCGAGTTCGGCGTTCTCCGCGGCGTTCAGGGCTCGTCGCAGGTCCCGGTCGGTCATGCCGTCCGGTTCGGCTGCCTCGGTGCCGTCGATCCGGGCGCGGGTGCGCCCGATCCGGGCTTGCAGGCTGGCTCGGGCCCGGTCGATCGCGTCGTCGGCGGCCCTGTCATCGATGGCACTGGCGTCGTCGGCCAGCTCGTCCAGCCGGGCCAGGGCCGCCTCGGCCAGGCGCAACCGCGCCATTGTCTCCTCGTGCCGCCCGCCGTCCTGCCGTGCGATTCCGGCCAGGCGGACCAGCGGTTCCAGGGTGAGCCCCTGCACGACGAGCGAGAT
>DAIOWL010001149.1:0-2405 GCA_036758545.1 Streptosporangiaceae bacterium
GAATACCTGTGTTGGCGTACAACCTCCCGTTGTGCGCGTCTTTCGGAGTAAGCGGACACATTACCGCTGGGGGGAGACCATGCGGCCAGCTAAGCGCATTCCCGCGGGCCCCCTGTTACCCATTCGCGAGCTCAGGAAGAGGTCGAGTGGGGGGGTTCATATGTCTGTCGCGCGCCGCCGGGCAGTGGTAGCCGGCCTGGTGACTGGAGGTTTGCTCGTCTCCGGGCTGTCAGCCAGCTCGCTAGATCCCGCGCTCGCGAGCGCGGTTGCCTCCTCTCCTTCCTCCTCCCCGGCCGCGGCCAGCGTGACCCCCGGTCCCAGTGACTCCGGCACGCCTAGCCCGGCACCGTCGACGCCCACGCCCACCACGAGCGACAGTCCGGCCCCTTCCACGTCCCCTCCGCCGACATCCACACCCAGCCCGACCGACTCCACATCTCCGACCCCCACGCCGAGCACGAGCTCGGATCCTTCCACGTCTCCCGCCCCAACGGCCAGTCCAACGCCCTCGGCATCTGCTAGCCCAACACCCTCGGCGTCTGCTAGTCCAACGCCCACCGTGAGCTCAACCGGTTCGGGCGGGGTCCCGCCGCCCGGGCCCCCGCCGAACCCGAATAGCGCCACCGACTCGCTCATCGGCCCTGGGGGTGCGGCCGGCCTCCTCGCCGCCATCCAGACAGCCGCCATGCCCGGGCCTGTTCCGAACGTGAACGTCAGCACCACCTTCGTCGGCGCCGGGAACGCGGCCGGGCTCTTCCCGGAGATCACGCCCGCCCCCACCCCCAGCCCCGGCCCGGCCAATACCAACCCGGTAGCCGGAAGCAGTGTCAGCCCGGCGGGGCGGGCGCTGGACGTCTTCACCAGTGCGCCCGCAACGCCGGCACTGGGCCTCATCGCCCTAGTGATCGCCTTCCTGTTGCTGATGACCCGGCTGTCGGTGCGCAGGCGGAAGAAAGACGCGGCCGGGCTCTTCTCGGAGATTACGCCCGCCCCAGCCCCCAGCCCGGGCCCGGAGGGTACCAACCCAGCAGGCGAGCGCAGCGCCAGCCCGGCAGGGCAGGCGGCGGACGTCTTCACCAGTGCGCCCGCAACGCCGGCACTGGGCCTCATCGCCCTAGTGATCGCCTTCCTGTTGCTGATGACCCGGCTGTTCGTGCGCAGGCGGAAAAACAGACGGGGACCGGGAGCTTAGCGCTATTCGCCGAGCGCGGCGGCGGCGGCGGTAGCGGCGGCGGGGAGGGCGTCGGCGATTCGGGCCAGGGCGGCCTCGTCGTGCGCGGCGGACAGGAACCAGGCCTCGAACGGCGAGGGCGGCAGGTACACGCCGCCGTCGAGCATGGCGTGGAAGAACGCGGCGTAGGCCGCGGCCGACTGGTCCTTCGCGTCGGCGAACGACCGCACCGGCGCCGTCCGGCCCAGGAACACCGAGAACAGGTTCCCCGCTTCGGACAGCCAGAACGGCACCCCGGCCGCGGTGAGCGCCGCGGAGGTGAGCTTGGCCACGGTGGCGGCGGCCTCGTCGACCCGCGCGTACACCTCGGCGGTGCACGAGCGCAGCGTGGCCAGCCCGGCCGCGACCGCCAGCGGGTTACCGGACAGCGTTCCGGCCTGGTACACCGGCCCGGCCGGGGCCAGGCGCGACATGATCTCCGCCCGCCCGCCGAAGGCGGCGCAGGGCAGCCCGCCGCCCATCACCTTGCCGAACGTCACCAGGTCGCCGGCCACGCCGTCGACGCCGTACCAGCCCGAGGAGGTCACCCGGAACCCGGTCAGCACCTCGTCCATGATCAGCAGGGCACCCGCCCGCCGGCACAGCGAGCCCAGCAGGACGTTGAACCCAGTCAAAGGCGGCACGATGCCCATGTTCGCCGGGCACGCCTCGGTGATGACGCAGGCAATCGACGAGCCCCGCTCGGCGAACACCTCCGACACGGCGTCCGGATCGTTGTAGGGCAGCACGATGGTGTCCCCGGCCGCGGCCCCGGTGACGCCGGGCGAATCGGGCAGCCCGAACGTGGCCACGCCGGAACCCGCCGCGGCCAGCAGCGCGTCGACGTGCCCGTGGTAGCACCCGGCGAACTTGACCACCAGCGGGCGGCCGGTGAACCCGCGGGCCAGCCGCACCGCCGACATGGTCGCCTCCGTACCGGAGTTGACCAGGCGGACCTGCTCCACCGGGGCGCGCGCCACGATCTCCTCGGCCAGTTCCACCTCACCCGGCGTGGCGGTGCCGAACGAGGTGCCGTCCGCCAGCGCGGCGGCGACGGCGGAGACCACCGCCGGGTGCGCGTGCCCGAGGATCATCGGGCCCCAGGAGCACACCAGGTCGACGTACTCGCGCCCGTCCGCGTCGGTCAGGTAGGGCCCGGACCCGCGGACCATGAACCGGGGCGTGCCGCCGACCG
>DAIOWL010001150.1:0-2400 GCA_036758545.1 Streptosporangiaceae bacterium
ACCGCCATCCGCAGCTCGTTCAGCTTGCGGCTCAGCGTCTCCTCGTTCGCGGCCTGCAGGGCCTGGCTGTTCTTCGCCTTCTCCGCCGCGAGCAGGAGCACGTTCTTTACATACTGCTGGGCGATGGTCGAGCCGCCCTGGACGGGCTTGTGCTGGAGGTCGTTCATCGCGGCCCGGACGGTGCCGCGCAGGTCGATCGCGCCGTGCTGCCAGTACCTGGAGTCCTCGATGGCGACGACCGCGTTCACGATGTTGGGCGACATCTGGTTGTAGCCGACCGGCTCCCGGTCCCAGCCGAAGTAGTGCAGGTTCCTGCCCTCGTAGGGCGCGTCCACGCCGTAGACGTAAGTGAGGAAGTTGCCGTTCCGGTCCAGGATCTCCGACCGCTGCGGAAGGCCCGTGGTGTTCAGCGATATCGTGGTGAACTTGTCCGCTTCGTTCCTGACCAGGACTCCGGTGGCGGCCACCACCGGGATCACCATGGCCGCCGCCAGCACTCCGCCGGCGATGGCGAACGTGACGAGGCGCCCGAGTACGCTCGTCCGGGTGAAAATCGTCTCTACGCGCTGCACGCGACTTAGGGTACGCCGCGATGGCAAGTAACCAGAGCCTTGGCGGGGGGCATCATGGCCCAGACCCATCACGGCTCACGAATCCCGGCAAACTACTGAAAACCCGGCAGTATTGCCTTAAGTTACCCTCTGGGGCTCTAAAAGGGCCTTCATGTGACCGCGAGAACATGATCACATCCAGAGAGTGACTATTTTCCGACGTGCATATAGTCCGTGAGAACTATTTGGTAAATGGCCATGCCGGGGTCTTGGCATCCCGGCCGTACTTCCGTAAGTTGCTGGATCACGAACAGATAACCGTGGCAGAGCGGCCGCACGCACTCGCCCCGGGATCGCAACCCCATCGAGACGACCGTCGGGTACTCGTGCTCGACGATCAAGAGGAGTGGGCACATGTGGATCACTGACTGGACCACACGCGCCGCATGCAAGGGAACCGACCCTGACGAGCTGTTCGTCCAGGGAGCAGCGCAGAATCGCGCCAAGCTGATCTGCCGGGGATGCCCGGTTCGCACGGAGTGCCTTGCGGATGCGCTCGACAACGGAATCGAGTTCGGTGTCTGGGGTGGTATGACCGAGCGGGAGCGCCGGGCGCTGCTCCGCCGGCGCCCGGACGTCACCTCGTGGCGCGACCTGCTCGAGCGCGCCCGCGACGAGTACGAGCGGCAGAGCCTCGACGAGCTCGTCGCCAGCTAGATAGCCGAGCTAGATAGCAGGGTCGCTCAGCGACGGCCTAGGCAGCGTGGCCAGGCCGGATCCATCACGATCACACTGATCAAGAGCACACCATGCTGTCCCGGCAGGGCTACGGCTCCTGCCGGGACAGTATCGTGCCGATCACCCTCAGCCCGTCGAGGTCGTGCACGTCCTCGGGCTGGGCGATCACCTCGGCGACCGGGATGGCCGGGTGCGCCGAGGTGAAGTGCTCGGCTAGGCGCCGCTCCCGCTTGCTCAGGTGCATTCGCTCCGCGTGCATGCGCAGCGCCGCCACCGCGATCGAGTACCGGGGGGCGTCCGAGCCCGACCCGTTCGGCTTATCCTGCATTTCCAGGGTCTCGGCGGCGGCCAGGCTCCGTGCGGCGCTCAGCCGCCCGGCGGCCGAGGTGTGCACCCGGTTGAGGATCAGCCCGGCCAGCGGCATGCGCTCGGAATCGAGCCGCTCGACGAAGTAGGACGCCTCGCGTAGCGCGTCCGGCTCGGGCGCGGCTACCACGAGGAACGCGGTGCCCGGCGCCTGCAGCAGCCGGTACGTCGCCTCGGCGCGCTCGCGGAAGCCGCCGAACATGGTGTCAAAGGCGGTGACGAACGTCTGCGCGTCCTTGAGCACCTGCGCGCCGAGGATCTTGGTCAGCGCGCCGGTCATCATGGCGAACCCGGCGTTCAGCACCCGCATGGCGGACATGCCGGTCTTGGCCGGGGCGGTCAGCAGCCGGATCAGCCGGCCGTCGAGGAACCGGCCGAGCCGCTGCGGCGCGTCGAGGAAGTCGAGCGCGGACCGGCTCGGCGGGGTGTCGACGACGATGAGGTCCCACTCGTCGGCGTGCCTGAGCTGGCCGAGCTTTTCCATGGCCATGTACTCCTGCGTGCCCGCGAAGCTGGACGACAGCGACTGGTAGAACGGGTTGGCCAGGATCTGCGCGGCCCGGTCCGGGTCGGCGTGCGCCTCCACGATCTCGTCGAACGTCCGCTTCATGTCGAGCATCATCGCGTGCAGGCTGCCACCGTCGACCGTTTCCACCCCGTCGACCTGGCGCGGGGTGTTGTCCAGCGAGGTCAGGCCCATGGACTGGGCCAGCCGCCGGGCCGGGTCGACGGTGAGCACGCACGC
>DAIOWL010001151.1:0-2396 GCA_036758545.1 Streptosporangiaceae bacterium
CCTAGCACGCGAATGTCAAGCATCACCTGACGCCATGGAGCTGTCAAGAGCCAATAGCGACAATGCTTGGTTAGAGCGTGGACGCAAGGAGCTGGATCGGCGCCACATGATGTTGGCGGCGGGGCTGCTGCGCACCGGTGGAGATAGGAATGAGGCCGCGAGGCTACTAAGTCGCGCGTGGAGCTCCGACGATGCAGGACTACGGAGGGAGGTAGAGGAGGAACTTGAGAAGATGGGTATCGATGCCGTCTCTTTCCTCGGAGCTGCCGGAGTTAGGTCCTCGACTTGACGTCGAGGCGGTCTGGACGCCGACAGACGACGGTGGCTTCGACCCCTCATGCGCGCTCCGCGTCCGACGCGAACATCCGACTTTGCCGCCGACCGCGTAGGGTCGCCGCGTCTCGCCGGCTCCCCGACGTGGCCCTGCGTGACAGCACGAGCCCGGACGGGCGGGCATGTCCGAGCGGGGATGCGGGCGCCACGGCGTGCGCTTCGCCAGAGCACAAGACGACGGCGAAACACACAGGAACATTGCAACGCGACACTAGCGGACCAGTTTAGGGCTATGTACACCACGCGGAGGATCCATGACGATTCTTTCCAACTGGCTGGAGCAGTACGACCGTATGCTGCGAAGCCACAGGCGGCTCCTAGAGAGAGCCATGGGGCAAGTAATGGCATCCTCAGATGAGGCGCGAGACATGCTGTTCCACTTCTTTCAAGATGCCTATCACTTGAAGGACTGGATTAAGAACGATCCAACCACGGAGACCGGCGACGTAGACAAATTCGTCAAGGCACATCCGTCGCTTGCGTTGTGCGGCGACCTGTGCAATGGCACCAAGCACTACAAGTTGACGAGTACGAAGACGGGTGACTTGACGACTTCTTTTGCCAGCCAGAGCGTATCTGTCCGACCTGGGGTTGCCGTGGGGCGTGCGTCAGTCGGTGGTGAGTCCGGCTCCGCGGCGGCAGCGGATCCGTCGGCGTTCGGGCCTCGGCCAGCCCTCCACTCGTGGGAGGTACTGAGCGCCGAGCGCATATACGACGCGCTCACGTTGGCCGACGAAGTCGTTGCAACGTGGAAGTCTTGGCTCGAACAGGAGCGCCTCCTGCCATAGCAGCCGGCCGCCTTGTGAACCCCCGCGGTGTGGTCCCGCGGAACATGCGCGGAACGGTTTCGACGTCGGGCGGTAGCGTCTCACCCTCTCTGCAGATCAGCGGCTTGTGGCGTCGTTCGCAATGCTGGTCTGACCAAGAAATAACCACCTCAGCCGTCTAGCGTGACCACTGTTCTGGCAGACGGGGGGATGGCCCCGTGGCGAGTCGCGGCCCCGGGGTCTGGCGGTGGCGGTATGCGGTTAGCGGCGCGGCCGGTTCAGGCGGCGTCCTCCCGGAGGGTGATGATGACGTCGTAGCCGAGGGCCTCGAGCTGGCGGCGGGCGTTGCGGGCTTTGCGGCTGCGGTCGGTGTGCCGGGCGTGCCAGTCGGGGCCGAGGTCGCGGTAGCGGGCGGCGGGGTCGTTCAGCAGGTGCCAGACGATGATCAGGATGGACCGGCCCACGGCGCAGCCGGCCTTCTTCCGCCCGCCGCCGCCGGGACGGGAAGCGAGACGGCGGAAGCGCTCCCCGAGGAACGTGTCGGTGTTCGCCGCGGCGTAGGCGGCCAGGACGGCGATCCGCTTGGCGTAAGTGTTGCCGTGCCCCTTCTTCCCCCGGCCCGAGCGGGGGCCGGACTGCCGCGCGGTTGGGGTGAGCCCGGCCCAGGACACCAGCGCCTGAGGGGTCGGGAAGCGGCTCATATCAAGGCCGATCTCCGCGATCAGCGCGATGGCGGCCTCCCGGCCCAGGCCGGGAATCTCATCCAGCCGCTCCGCGGCCGGCAGCGCGGCGGCATCGGCGGCCCGCCCGGCCTCCGGGCCGGTAACGCCGTCGGAGTCCACGCCCCAGGACGCGGGGATCGCGGCCAGGTGCGCGGTGACCCGCTCTTGCAGGTCCCGCAGCTCGGCGTCCAGCAGGTCGATGGCGCGCAGCAGGGACGCGGCGGAATGCGCGTGCTGAGGGCCGAACCGCATGCCCGACAGCGCCTCGGCGAGCGCGGGGAGCTTGTCGTTGCGCATCTTGCCCTGCCCCAGCGCGGCCAGGGCCCGCGGGTCGCGCTCCCCGGCGATCATCGCCTCGATGACCGCGCGGGCGGTCTGGTGCCCGGCCAGCTTCGACACCACGGCCGACAGCTTGCACAGGGCGTCCTCCAGCAGCTTCTCCAGCCGCTGCCAGTACCGGGTGCGGTCGGCGGTCAGGTCCCAGATGTGCCGGGTATAGACCCGCAGCGCCCGGATCTCCGGCGGCGGCACGAACGAGGACCGCAGCATCCCCATCTCGGTCAGCCGCGCGATC
>DAIOWL010001152.1:0-2396 GCA_036758545.1 Streptosporangiaceae bacterium
GGAGGGGACGCTCGCCGTCGTGACCGAGGCGACCCTCGCCTGCCGGGCTCGCCCCGCGGCCTGGGACTGGCTGGCCTTCGGCTACCCAGACTTCACGACGATGGCCGAGGCCCTCAAGAACGTCAGGCGAGCCGAGACCGGCGCGGCCGTGCTGCGCGGGTACGACGAGACCGACGCCCAGCTGGGCTTCGGCGCCCTGAACCACACGACCGGGTGCGTGGCGCTGGCCGGCTTCCCAGCCGGCCCGGCCGGGCCGCCCGGCCTGGACGCCAGGAAACAGGCCGCCGCAACGATCCTGCGCACCAGCGGAACCGAACTCGGCGCCCGCTACGGCGAGCACTGGTGGCAGCACCGCAACGACGCGGTGCAGACCTTCGCGCAGATCATGGGGCCGGAGCGGACGTTCGGCACCGGGGTGATCGTGGACACGATGGAGGTCGCCGGGCTCTGGTCCGCCGTCCCGCGGCTCTACGAGAGCATCAGGGCCGCCCTGTCCGCGCACGCCCAGGCGGTGGCCTGCCACCTGTCCCACCTGTACCCGTCCGGCTCGTCGCTGTACTTCACGTTCCTGATCGGCGCCGCCGGCGACCGCGAGGCGGAAACCACCTATCGCGCGGCCTGGGCCGCAGCCGCGGCAAGCTGCACCGAAGCCGGCGGCACGATCACCCACCATCACGGCGTCGGCCGCCTCAAGGCGCCGTTCCTGGCCCAGGACCTCGGCGAGACCGGAACCGCCGTGCTGAACAGGATCAGGGCCGCGCTCGACCCCGCCGGGATCATGAACCCGGGAGGATTGCGGCCATGACCAGCCCGTTCGGCCCGCTCGTGCTCATCGCCAACCCCAACGCCGGCCGCGGCACGGTCAGCAGGGCACTGCCCCGCGTCGAACGTGTGCTCACCGAGGCGGACCTCGCCTACCGCGTCGTCCGCACCACCCATCCCGGCCACGCCACCGAGGCCGCCCGCCACGCCCTGAGCAACGGCGAGACCTACCTGGTCGCGCTGGGCGGCGACGGCACCGTGCACGAGGTGGTCAACGGGATGGTCTGCGACGGCGGCCCGGTGGCGGCGGACGCCGTGCTCGGGGTGGTGGCCGCCGGGTCCGGCTGCGATTTCGTCCGGTCGTTCGGCCTGCCTCCCGACGCCGAACAGGCCGCCGCGCACCTGGCCGGGGACGAGGTCCGCACCATCGACGTGGGCACGGTGACCTGCGCGGACGGCGACACCAGGTGCTTCGTCAACATCGCCGAGGCCGGCCTGGGCGGCGCCGTGGTGGCCCGGGCAGCCGGTTTCAGGGGGGCCGGCCGCTTCCTCGGCGGCGCCCGGTACGCGGCCGGGTTCTGGCTGACGCTGCCGCGCTTCCGCCCGGCCACGGTCCGGCTCGACGCCAACGGCCAGTACCACGCCTGGCGCGCGTTCAACGTGGTCGTGGCGAACTGCCGGTTCTACGGCGGCGGCATGCAGATCTCGCCGAACTCCGACCCCGGCGACTGCCTGCTCGACATCCTGGTCATGACCGGGCCCAAGTCGGACTCCTTCACCACGCTGCCCAAGGTCTACAAAGGCGCGCACCTGCCGCACCGCAACATCGCCGAACTGCGCGCCGCGCAGCTGAGCATCGAGGCCGAGCCCTGTCTCCCGGTCGAGGCGGACGGTGAGGTGCTGGGCGTGACACCCGCCTCGTTCGGGATCATTCCCGGCGCGATCCGGCTGAAGGTGTGAGCCCGAGGGTGGTGAGCCTGGTCCGGCGGACGTAGACGTCCTCGTCGGTCAGGGCCATCTCGCGGCTGCGGGCCAGCGCCACCTCGACCCCCAGGACCGGCAGGCCGTCGGCCACCGGCTCGCCCAGGGACCGGTCCTCGCCGATCAGCCGGGCCGCCTGCCGCCAGTCGTCACCGTAACGCCGCACCAGCCGGGCGGCGGCATGGGGCGGCAGCCCCAGCCGTGCCACCTCGTCCCGGGCCAGCCGCACCGCCGCCGCGGCCGGCCCGTGCAGCCCGAGCGGGATGTCCCGCGTCCGGCAGGGACCGGCGTCCCCGAGATCGGCGGCGACCCGGTCCACCAGGTCCTCGGCCATGGCCCGGTAGGTGGTCAGCTTCCCGCCGGTGATCGTATAGAGGCCGAACGGTCCGGTGAAAACCGCGTGCTTCCTCGACAGGTCGCTGCTGGTGGTGTCGCCGGCGTCATCCTGGCCCAGCAGCGGGCGCAGCCCGGCCCAGGACGCCACCACGTCGCGGCTGGTCACGCCGGGGAACAGCCCGGCCACCGCGGCCAGGATGTAGTCCCGGTCGGCGTCGCCCACCGGCGGGTCGTCCAGGTCGCCCTGGTACGGGGTGTCGGTCGTGCCGGCGTAGACCCGGTCCTCCCACGGGACGATGAAGACGTACCGCCCGTCG
>DAIOWL010001153.1:0-2394 GCA_036758545.1 Streptosporangiaceae bacterium
ATCCTGGTCGGCGAGCGGGTGCGACTGCGCGGCATGCGTGACGACGACCTGCCCACGCTCGCGAAGTGGGAGATGGATCCCGGGCGCATGACCACGCTGACGAACAAGGTGGCCCCGCCGTCGGAGGCCGCGGCCAAGGAGCGCATCGCGAAGTGGAGCGCGAACGACAAGGACGACCTCGGCTTCGCCATCGAGACGCTCGGCGATCCGCCGGTGCTGGTCGGCAACATCGGGTTGTTCGGCGTGCACGCCAAGGACCGGTGCGGGACGATCGGGATCGCCCTCGGCCGCGAGTACATCGGCCGGGGCTACGGCACGGACGCGATGCGCGTCATCGTCGACTACGGGTTCCGCGAGATGGGCCTGCACCGCATACAGCTCGGCGTGGCTTCGTTCAACCCCGCCGGGATCCGCGCCTACGAGAAGGCGGGGTTCGTCGAGGAAGGCCGCTATCGCGAGTCGGTGATGCACGACGGGCGCTGGTACGACGAGGTGCTGATGTCCATCCTCGACCACGAGTGGGCGGCCCGCCGATCATCTGGCCGATGAGCCTTCATCCAGGATGAAGGCGAGGATCTCCGCCTCGTACCGCAGCTGATCGTAACGTCCGGCCGGGCCGACGTGAGCGCCCGCGCCCAGCTCGGGACGGAACAACAGCCGGCCGCCCGGCGCCGCGGTGGCACGCAGGCGCGCCACCCACTTGGCCGGCTCGTGGATCAGCACGCGCGGGTCATGCAGGCTCCCGGTGACCAGCAGGCTCGGGCGCACCCCGTCAGGAACGTTGTCGTAGGGGCTGTACGAGGCCAGGTAGGCGCGCTGCGGCGGGTCCCGGGGGTCGCCCCATTCGTCCCACTCGGCGACCGTCAGCGGGATGCTCGGGTCCAGCATGGTCGTGACGCAGTCGACGAACGGGACTTCCGCGACCACCGCCCGCCACCGCCGCGGGGCCATCGAGAACACCGCGCCCTGGAGCAAGCCCCCGGCGGACAGGCCGCGGGAGACGATCGCGTCCGGGGCGGCCCAGCCCTCCGCGGCCAGCGCGTCCGCGACCGCGATGAAGTCGGTGAACGTGTTCCGCTTGCGGTTCAGCCGCCCGTCGAGCCACCACGTCCGGCCGCCCTCGCCGCCGCCGCGGACGTGCGCGACCGCGTACAGGTAGCCGCGGTCCAGCAGGCTGGCCACCGGCAGGCTGAACTCGGGCCACGAGCACGCCTCGTACGCGCCGTAGCCGTAGAGCAGGCAGGGGGCGGTGCCGTCACGGCCGAGCCCGGCCCGGTAGGCGACCGTGACCGGGATCTGCGTGCCGTCCTCCGCGGGCACGGCGAACCGCGCGGTCCGGTACCGGGCCGGGTCGTAGCCCGGCACCAGCTGCCGTTTGCGCAGCTGCCACTCGCCGCTCGCCAGGTCCACGTCGTGCCAGGACGGCGGGGCGATCAGCGACTCGGTACGCACCGTGACGCTGGCGGCCTGGTAGTCGAGGTTGTCAGCAAGCTCCAGCGTGACGTGAGGGCTGCCCGTCTGGGTCAGGCGCTGCGCCCCGGTGCGCCGGTCGATGACCCGCAGTTGCGTCGCTGCCCCGCGCCGCTCGGTGAGCACCAGGTACCGGCTGAACGCGTCGCAGGCCACCAGGCGCGTATCGGCCGACTCGCCGACGACTTCGTTCCAGCCGTCGGCGCCCGGCGCCGTGACGGGTCCCTTCACCAGCCGGAACTCAGTGGCGCCGTCGTTGGTGACCAGGTACAGGTCGTCGCCGTCGGGGCCGTCGGCATGATCGGCCCGGTACTCGATGCCGCGCCGCCGGGGCTGGACCACCATAGGGGCCGAACGGGTGTCCGCTGCCAGGATGTACCGCGTCTCCGTGGTCTCGCGGCTTTCGCATTCGATGAAGATGACAGCTCCGCTGCGGCTGAGCCGCACGAAGACCTCGAACCGCTCGTCGTCCTCGGTGTACACGCACACGTCGTCGTCAGGATCGGTATCGACGTCGTGCCGCCAGACCTGATGCGGCCGGTAGATGGAGTCGATAACGGTATAGAAGACGGACCGCGAGTCCGCCGACCAGGCCAGCCCGTAGTAACTGCGTTCCATCCGTTCCGGCAGGTCGGTCCCGGTGGCCAGGTCGCGGATGCGCAGCTGGTAGACCTCGTCCCCGTCGAAGTCGGCCGAATAGGCGAGCAGCCGCCCGTCCGGGCTGACCTCCCGGACGCCGAGCGCCACGTAACCGCCACCGCAGGCCGGATCATCCAGCAGCAGGTTCTCGTCGAGCAGCACCTGCTCCGGGCCGGCGTCAGACTCCGGGCGGCGGCAGAACTGCTCGTAGTTCAGGCCGGGTAGCGTCCTGGTGAAGTAGTGCCATCCGCCGAGCTCCCAGCCGGCTGACTCATCCGCCGGCGC
>DAIOWL010001154.1:0-2390 GCA_036758545.1 Streptosporangiaceae bacterium
GCGGTTCTGTCTGAGCGGCGAGCCGTGCATCGAGCATTGGCTGAGGCAACCGATCCGGCTACCGATCCCGATCGGCGGGCGTGGCATCGCGCGCACGCGGCGGTGGGCGTGGACGAGGAGGTGGCCGCCGAGCTGGAGCGCTCGGCCGGGCGGGCGCAGGCCCGCGGCGGGCTGGCCGCGGCCGCGGCGTTCGGCGAGCAGTCGGTGGCGCTGACCGCCGACCCGGTCCGGCGGGCCGAACGCGCGCTGGCCGCCGCGCAGGCCAGCATGCAGGCCGGCGCGTTCGGCAAGGCCCTGCACCTGCTCGCCGTGGCCGAGTCCGGGCCGCTCGACGAGCTCGCCAGCGCCCGGGCGGACCTGCTGCGCGGTCACGTCGCGTTCGCCTCGAACCGGGGCAGCGACGCTCCTCCGCTGCTGCTGAAGGCGGCCAAACGGCTCGAGCCGCTCAACCGGGATATGGCGCGCGACACCTACCTGACCGCGTGGCTGGCGGCCTCGTTCGCCGGGCCCCTGGCGGGCGCCGGGCACATGCTGGAGGTCTCCCGCGCCGCCCAGGCCCTCCCCCCTCCGGAGCAGCCCGCTCGCCCGCTCGACCTGCTGCTCGACGGCTTTGCCCGGCTGGTCACCGACGGGTCGGCCGCCGCGGCCCCGGCGCTGCGCCAGGCGGCGAGCGCCTTTGCCGGCGAGGATATCCCCGCCAGTGACCGGCTCCAGTTCGGCCCGATGGCCCAGGGGGCCGCCATCGCGCTCTGGGACGAGGATGGCCAGCGCGCGATCCTGCTCCGGCAGGTCCAGCTGGCCCGGAGCGTCGGTGCGCTCGAACAGCTGCCGATCGACCTGGTCGCGCTCGCCATCGACGATGCGTGGCGGGGTGATTTCGCCGCGGCCGTTTCCCTGATCGCGGAGTGCGATGCGGTCTGCGAGGCGACCGGGGCGATCCGCGTCGCGCTCATCGCCGACATGTTCCTCGGTGCGCTGCGCGGCGACGAGGCGGAGGTTACCCCGCTGATCGAGGGCGCCCTGACCGCGGCCGAAGGCGGGGGACAGGGCAGCGCGGCGACGGGGGCGCAGTGGTCGGCCGCGGTCCTGCGCAACGGCCTCGGACGCTACGCCGACGCGCTGGCGGCGGCCGAAGAGGCCACCCGGGACGCCCAGGTGTTCGTCTCCATCCTGGTGGTGCCCGAGCTAGTCGAGGCCGCTGCCCGCACCGGGAACACCGACGTGGCGGCCGCCGCGCTCCGGCGGCTCGAAGAGACGACGCAGCCCAGCGGCAACGATCTCGCCCTCGGCATCGAGGCGCGCGGCCGGGCGCTGCTGAGCGAGGGCGAAACGGCCGAAAGTCTCTACCAGGAGGCGGTCGACCGGCTCGGCCGGACCCAGCTCCGCCCCGATCTGGCCCGCGCCCACCTGCTGTACGGCGAATGGCTGCGCCGCCAGAGCCGTCGCCTCGACGCGCGCCGGCACCTGCGCACCGCCTACGACATGCTCACCGCGATCGGCATGGAGGCGTTCGCCGAGCGTGCCCGCCGCGAGCTGGTCGCAACGGGCGAGCAGGTACGCAGGCGCACCGACGAGAACGCGGATCAGCTCACCGCGCAGGAGACGCTCATCGCGCGGCTGGCCCGCGATGGCCAGTCGAACGCGGAGATCGGCGCCCAGCTCTTCATCAGTACCCGGACGGTCGAGTGGCACCTGCGCAAGGTGTTCGCCAAGCTCGGCGTCAGCTCCCGGAGGCAGCTGCAGCGGGCGCTGGCCGATCAGAATCGGCCGGAGACCGGGATCTAGGGGGCCAGGTAGTGACCGGGTTGGTCGGACGTCGTGACGAATGCGAAGCGATCGACCACCTCGTCGCCGACGTGCTCGCGGGTGCGAGTCGCGTCCTCGTCCTGCGCGGCGAGGCAGGGGTAGGCAAGAGCGCCCTGCTGCGTTACTTCTCCGACCGGGTGGCGGGCTGGGAGGTCGTGTCGGCCGTAGGCGCGGAGTCGGAGATGGAGCTGGCCTACAGCGGCCTGCATCAGCTGTGCGCCCCCCTGCTGGACCGCCTCGACGAGCTGCCGCCCCCGCAGCGCGACGCGCTCGCCACGGTGTTCGGGCTGAGCACTGGTCCGGTGCCCGACCGCTTCCTGGTCGGACTGGCCACGCTGACGCTCGTGGCGCAGGCCGCCGAGGAGCGCCCGCTGGCCTGCGTCATCGACGACGCGCAGTGGCTCGACCACGCCTCCGCGCAGATCATCGGTTTCGTGGCCCGCCGCCTGCTGGCCGAGCGGGTCGCGCTGGTGTACGCGGCCCGCACGGGGACCGAAACCGACGTGCTGGCCGGGCTGCCCACGTTGCCGGTCGGCGGCCTGCGGGACGACGACGCACGGCTGCTGCTGCTGGACGCCGTGCAC
>DAIOWL010001155.1:0-2386 GCA_036758545.1 Streptosporangiaceae bacterium
CGACGGACAAGCCTGGGATACCGACACCGCGGTCGCCGCGGGCCTGGCCAACCCCTGCGACCCCGAGTAGCTGTCAATCTGCACTTCACAGGGCGACGTGGCATGATTGCTCATCGCCGTCTCCGTGTCCGTCGGGTGGGATAAGCGTCACGCCTGGCTTGGTAAGGCGACATCACATAGTCTCGATGACCTGGGCGACGGCACGGGTACGCCCCGAAGGCCTGCGCGGCCATCTGCGGATTCCGGTTAGCCCCCAGGCCCGGTTCTGGCGACCCTGTATGCCAAGACTCACGCTGGCCTCATAGGAATGGCGCCAGGCGGGGAGCAGGCTGGCCCTATACGGGCCCGCGCCAAGGCCAGGACCGCTGAGCCGAACGGGGAGGAGCCGATGTTCCCCCGCAACGCCACCGCCCTCCGAGCTGACGCCTTGTTCGTATCGGAGTTTCAGCGGAGCGATGCGCTGAGCCCCGGCCAGATCCGGCAAGCCGTGGCCGTGGCCGTCGATACGTACGGCGTGGCGGGATGCGCTGGACGGGTGGCGCAGGAGTTCGGCGACCACCCTGACACCGCGGCAGCCCGGATGTGCTGGGCCCGGGCCGTGGTGGCCGGGCTGGATGGTCAGCTCGTCCGGAGGATCCGGCGGATGGCCGCGGCCGACAGCTCTGCCCTGGGCAGAAACCCAGTGACCGGGCTTTCCGCGATCAGGCCGGCATAGTCCGCCTCGGCATGGGGTCGGCCCGGACCAGGCCGCCGGCTAGCACGAAAGGTTCGCGCAATGGACGAAGAACTGATCGGTGTATGCGCCCTGGCGACCCGCATCGCCTGCCAGCGGATGACCCTGCCCCACCTGAAGGCCCTGCGCGACAGCGTCGAGCAGGCGCGCTGCCTGCCGGCCAAGACCGCCTGGGACCGCAAGGTCACGGCCCACGCCGAGATCGTCAACCTGCTGGCCGACGCGGCGGCGGACCCCATCCTGGCCCTGCTGGCCAGGAACATTCCCGGGGAGCTTCATGACCTGATGATCACCGTCGGACCAGGCACCAGCGGCCTCATCGCCAGCTCACGCCGTCGGCTGCTCGCGCTGATCACGGCCGGGGACGCCGAGGGGGCCGCGCGCGAGATGGAGGAGCACCTCAACGGTTTGCTCTGGATGCGGCGCCTGGCGGGTGGCCCAAGTCGCCCCCGGGACGGCGCGCAATTGGACGGTATGCGCGCGGCGCCAGGCCAGGCACGGTGGTTAGCACCTCGGTGACGTGGGCGCCGGTGAAGACTGCCTCGAGAAGAGAAGATCCACTCGAACCCGAATGGCGCGCCGAGGACCGCACCGTATGTGCCTGCCCCTTGCGCCTCGAGGTTAAAAGGCGTTGTAGGTGTCCGGGTCCGGACCGATCCGCTCGCCAGTTGCCAGGCGGTTCAACTGCCGCATCTCGTCCTCATCGAGGGTGAAGTCGAAGATGTCGATGTTCTGGCGTATGCGCGCCGGGGTTACGGACTTGGGGATGGCGATGTTCCCCAGTTGCATGTGCCAGCGCAGCACCACCTGCGCCCGCGACCTTTGTTTCTCAGCCGCCAGGCGGATGATCGTCTGGTCCTCCAGGAGACCTCGGCCCCGGCCGATCGGGCTCCATGCCTCGGTCAGTATGCCGTGTTCGGCGTGGTACGCCCGCAGCGCCTCCTGGGGGAAGCGAGGATGCAGCTCTACCTGGTTGACTCCCGGGACAATCTCGGTCTCCCGCATGAGCCGGCTCAGGTGATTTTCGGTGAAGTTGGAGACTCCGATCGAGCGGGCCCTGCCCTCGGCACGGATCTTCGCCAGGGTCTGCCAGGTCTGCACGTATAGATCCCGGGCGGGTACCGGCCAGTGGATGAGGAAAAGGTCAATTTCGTCAAGCCCCAGCTTGCCCAGGCTCTCCTCGAAAGCCCGCATGGCCTTGTCTGTCCCGTGCTCGCTATTGGTGAGCTTGGTCGTGATGAAGACCTCATCACGAGGCAGTTCGCTGCGCCGGAGAGCCTCACCGACGCCCTTCTCGTTCTCATATCTCTGAGCGGTGTCGATCAGCCGGTATCCGGCGGTCAACGCGACGCTGACCGCCTCAGCGGTTTGCTCCGGTGGCACCCAGAGGACGCCGAATCCCAGCTGCGGGATCACCCGGCCATCGTTCATCATCAGGGTCGGTACCGTAGTCATCGCTTGTCCCTTCTTGGAAATCCGTGCCACGTCTGTGGTTCAGGCCAGCCCGGCGAGTCGGCGGAGTTCGATGAGCTCCTAGTAGGCCGGATGTCGGTGACCTTGCCGCCCGGAGGAGGCAGGCCGAGCGCCGCGGCGGAGCTGTCGTCGAAGGTGGGCAGCCGGAACAGGCTCAGATCGAACATCGGGTCGACGCCA
>DAIOWL010001156.1:0-2383 GCA_036758545.1 Streptosporangiaceae bacterium
GCGTACGGCGGCACCGTCAACGACGTGGTGCTCGCTGCGGTCGCCGGGGCGCTGCGAACCTTGCTGGCCGCGCGCGGCGAGCAACTCGGCGAGGTCACCATCACGGTCCCGGTGGCCGCGCGGCGGGTGGCCACCGGCGGCGAGCTCGGCAACCAGATCGGGATCATGCCGGTCACCGTGCCCGCCACCGGCGACTTCGGCACCCGGGTAACCCGGACGGCCGAGATCACCCGCGAGCGCAAGTCGCGAGCCCGCGGCGCCTCGGCCGCGCTGTTCGTGCCCGCGTTCCTGCTGCTGGCCCGCACCGGCCTGCTGCGCTGGTTCGCCAGCCACCAGCGGGTCGTCCACACCTTCGTCACCAACCTGCGCGGCCCGGAAGACCCGCTCACGTTCGGCGGCGCCGCAGTTCAGGCGATCATCCCGATCCCGTCCACCACCGGGAACGTCACCGTAACGTTCGCGGCAGCGTCCTACGCCGGGACGCTGCGCATCACCATCCTGTCCGACCCCGCCCGCATGCCCGACGCCCCCGCCCTAGCCGCCGCCCTCCGCCACGAACTGTCCGCGTCGGATAAGCCCAGACCGGTACACAGTGACGCGGAAGCACACTGACGGTCTCACTCAGGCACAGACATCAAACTCGCCGGGGCCGTGGACGCGGGTGTACTCCCGCGAGACCCTGGTGATGTGTCAGCGGCCGGCGTGGGCGGGGATCAAGGGAGGATCGGGAAGTGTGTGCTCCGGATTCCAGAGGGAAGTCACGGCACGGGCTGCTGCTGGTTACGGCGGTGATCGTGCTGCTGGGATCGTTCATTGCGGCAGGGGCTCCGGCCGCGTCCGCAGGTCACCGCGCATGACGAGACGCTCCTGCTGCGGCTGCTGCTGACCGCCAGCACGGTGCTGACCGGCAATTCGCGCGCCTACGCGCTGCGCCTGATGGCGCAGGTCATCTCTTCCCAGCGGTGGGGCGTTCCCGCGGGCGCGCCGCGCAGCTTCACCGTCCACGTGAAGAACGGATGGCTGCCCCGCGCCACCCATGGCTGGCGCATCAACAGCATCGGCGGCTTTACCTGGTCCAAGGGCTGGTACAGCATCGTGGTGCTGTCCATGAACAACCCGACCATGTCCTACGGGATTACCACCGTCGAGGCCATCGCCCGGGTCATCCACCGCGACCTGAACCCGACCGCGAAGACCGTGATCGCGCCGTCCGCACCGAACCCGGCCTGGGGCAAGCCTGACGAGCTGATCCCGGCACTCCCCGCCATCCCGTAGCGAGCGGCCAGTCTAAAGGCCCACCTTCTTCACCACCGCGTTGCCATCTATGACCATCGCGCCGCGCTGGTTGTACGCGGTCGTCCGCAGCTTAATGATCCTTTTCTCGTCGCGTTTGTCCGTGACCGTCACCACGACCTTGATGGTGTCGCCAATCATGACCGGAGCTACGAAGTTCAGATCCTGGCCGAGGTAAATAGAATTCGGCCCCGGAAGCTGGGTACCCAGCACCGCGGAGATCAGCCCCGCCACGAGCATGCCGTGCGCGATCCGCTCCCCGAACATCGACTGCGCGGCATGTTCGGCATCGACGTGAACCGGATTCATGTCCCCGGTGAGACCGGCGTAATTGACGATGTGGACTTCGGTGATCGTCCTGGTGAGCGAGGCCTCATTGCCGATCTTGATGTCCTCGTAGGCTAGTTCGGACATGGTTCACACCCGTTTCTGCGGCGAGACATTCATACGATCAACTCTTTCCGGAGCCGGACGGTCCGGGCAGGGCCGAAGGTCCCCGGATCCGGGGACCCGGGTTGTCATTTCTCCGGGACGCGCTCTGCGGCTCGGCGCCACCGGCCGTCCGAGAAAAGTTCGCACTATGGGCCGTTCAGGAAAAAGAGCAATTTTTCGCATCTGGCGGCCATAGTGCATGTTCCGGGCGCTGGTGCACGCTTGCTGTCGCGGCTCCGGCGAAAAAGGCCCTTGGTCCCCCCTCCAGGTGTCCATCGGCGGTAGCCGCTCCCGGCCCGCAGACCGAGGGTGGGGCGGAGATGGCCCATGAATCAGGAGGCGGCCATGAAACAGATACTTGACATGATCCTCGACCCGAGCAGCGAGCCCGCCGATTTCGCCGCGGTGCCGCTGCCGGAGGCCTACCGGGCCGTTACCCTGCACCGGGACGAAGAGCACATGTTCGACGGCCTCGACACGCGCGACCGGGATCCCCGTAAGTCGCTGCACGTCGAGGAGGTGCCGGTCCCCGAACTCGGCCTCGGCGAGGCCCTGGTCGCGGTGATGGCGAGCTCGGTCAACTACAACACCGTGTGGAGTTCCATCTTCTCGCCGGTGTCCACGTTCGCCTTCCTGCGCCGCTACGGGAAGCTGTCCG
>DAIOWL010001157.1:0-2372 GCA_036758545.1 Streptosporangiaceae bacterium
GTGTAGGTCGAGCCCCACAGCAGCAGGCCGCCGGCCGCCAGCAGGATCGCCGACATGACGAACCCCGCGATCACGGCGAGATGGGAGTTGCGGCGCATCGGATGCCTCCTTGGTTTGGTTGTTAGTCGGAGTCTGTCGCCGGACCCGGGCCCGCCGTCACGGCCAGACGTCACCACCCAGACGGGACCTCAGTCCCCGACCTTCGGGCACAAAGCAAAAAGGGCCGCGTCACGCGGCCCTTCTTGGTCGTGCGCTCGTCTAGCCGAGCCGGTTCACGACGTCGACCACGCCGTCGATGTCCCAGATCAGCCGCACCGTGAGAGGCATCAGGTTCTGCTCGTGGTCGGCCCCGGGCCGGATCGTCCCGGTCAGCGTGACCACTCCGTGCCTGACCTCCGCGATGACTGCCTTGGCGTCGGCGAGCGGGATCTCGTCGAGGACCTGGCGGGCGTCGTGGGCGATGTCGGTGTCCGGGCGCAGGAAGACGCTGAGCAGGTCGCGGCGGCTCACGATGCCGGCGAGCTTGCCCTCATCGTCGACCACCGGGAGCCGGGAGATGTGCTCCGTGTTCATCAGCCGCGCCGCGCCCGGGATGGTCGCGTCCGGGCCGATGGTGATGGCCGGGGAGGTCATCAGCGTTCCGGCGGTCAGCCGCACGTACGGTTGCTTGTGCAGGTGCCAGCGGCGGCCGATCGAGCCGGCCATCCGGGCCTGCCGAAACCTCTCGTCCTCGGCGGCGAGCAGGTCGGTCTCGGATACGACACCGACCACCTCGCGGCCCATCTTCAGCACGGGCACGCCGCTGATCCGGTGCCGGGTCAGCAGGCGGTCGATATCCTGGTACGGCGTGATCCGGTCCACGGTCACCACCTTGGTGGTCATCACGTCGCTGACCCGCCGGGCCCACCGGCGCTTCCTCAGTTCCTCGTGATGAGCGGCCGGGTGGTGCTTAGGGGCAGGCGGCCCCTGCTCGCCGAGTTGTTCCTCCACCGTGTCCAGCGCGCGGGCCACGTCGGACCGGGCGGCCCGGCCGTGCAGCGACTCGTAGTACGCGGCACCGAGGTGGCGGAGCGTGGCATTCAGCTGAGTGTCAGCGCGTGTCATCGTGCTCACTTCCTAACCTGACTGACTCTCCCAGCAGGTCCTCCGGCCGGCGCTCTGGGGCGCGGGCCGGAGGTGATCTGCGGTTGTGTTGTGGTGATCCCTTCCGGGGTCATGCGTGCGTGACGGGGGTTCCGTCGATGATCTCGTGGATGATTTCGGGGCGGCGTCCGACGGTGAGGCCGAACAGGGAGGCGATCAGGGTCAGGCCGCCGAGGCCGAAGGCGGCCAGCGCGGCGATGTAGGTGATCTGGGAGACCTTCCACCAGCCGAACGCGTTCAGCAGCATGGACCGCAGGGTCTCGCCCTTGAACACGGTGGCGACTTCGCCGGCCAGCTTGGTGTTGTCCGGCTGGGCCAGCGAGGCGGCCGACAGCTGGGCGTAGGTCTTGCCGCCGGTCATGTTGGTGATGTGCACGGCGATGAAGTTGTCAGCGTAGGACTGGGCCTGCTGGCCGGTGACCAGCTGCTGGCCGGCGTACTGCGAGACCGACGGGATCATCGACGGGGTGATCTCGGACCCGGCCCTGGGGTGCGCGAACGCGGCCTTGGGCGGGAAGTAGATCTGCTGCGCGGCGAGCTGGTTGTGGACCATGTTGTGGGTGTAGGTCGAGCCCCACAGCAGCAGGCCGCCGGCCGCCAGCAGGATCGCCGACATGACGAACCCCGCGATCACGGCGAGATGGGAGTTGCGGCGCATCGGATGCCTCCTTGGTTTGGTTGTTAGTCGGAGTCTGTCGCCGGACCCGGCACCGCCGTCACGGCCAGACGTCACCACCCCGACGGGACCTCAGTCACCAGGGAGGGGGCCCTAACGCCGCGGGCTCCACCACGGCCCGTTCGCCAGCCAGTCCGCGTCCCACGCGGCCATCCGGCGGCGATCAATGCCCCTGCGGACCAGCCAGGCCGCCATGATCAGCAGCACGGCGAGGCCACCGATCGCCACGCCCGCGGCCAGCTGACTCCGGCCCGCCACCTGGTCCCTGCTCATCGGCGGACCGGTCAGCCGTGATAGGGGTGCCGATCGGTCGCCCGGTAGCCGGATTCCACAGCTTCACCGTCCCGTCAGAGTCCGCGCTGGCGAGGATCGTGCCCGCGGCGAGACAGCCGACGAGAACGATCGCCACCGCACTGTCGGTCGCCTCCTCCTCGCGGCGACCGAGCAGGGTACTGCCGACGCTGAAGAGTGCCGCGGCGCCAAAGGCACCCAGCGGCGCCGCGAAGCCGAGCCCGTCAGCAAGCACCAGGCCAGGGAAAGCGGCGGTGCCGAC
>DAIOWL010001158.1:0-2369 GCA_036758545.1 Streptosporangiaceae bacterium
CGCTGACCGCCCGCCGGTATGGCATCGGGGTGCGCGGCATCACGCTGGAGCTGCATGACGCGGCAGCCATGCTGTAACCACTGAGCGCGGCCGGTATCAAAGTGGCCGAACGTGCCCGGTGTGCCCTCGCGCCGCCCGACCGCGCCACGCAATCTCGCGGCACGCCCATCACAGGGCAGGTCCCGCGTCCGGGCTTCCGCTCAGCCAGGGCCAGAGCCCGCCAGCCCCAGCCCCAGTCCCGGCCCCAGTCCCGGCCCCAGTCCCGGCCCGGGACGCGGCGGCGAGCGCCGCCCGGCCCAGCTCGGCGAAGCACTCAGCCTCGGAGCCGTCCTCGTCCCGCCAGGACCACAGCCGCGTGGTGGTCAGCCGCAGCCGGTGCTCCTGCGTGGTCCCGATCGCGCCGTGCAACTGGTGCGCGATCGCCGCCACGACGCCTGCGCCGTTGCTGGCCTGCGCCTTCGCCGCCACCACGGCAGACACCCCATCGCCGGCGCCCGGCTGGCCCGCGTCAGCCAGGCCGCCCGCGGTCAGGTCCTCCGCAGCGACCGCGGCCTGGGTCGCGGCGCTGATCAGGGCGACCTCGCCGGCCATCCGGGCGAGTTCCTGCTGCACCGTCGGGAACCTGGCCAGCGGCCGGCCGAACTGCTCGCGTTCCTGCATATACGTCACGGTCAGGTCGAGGGCCCGCTGGGCGGCCCCGGTGATGAGCAGCGACCGGAACAGGCGCAGCAGGCGCCGGGCGTAGTCGGCCGTTCCGGCGGGCACGTCGTGCACCTCGGCGTCCCCGCCGAGGATGACCTCGTCCCGAGGCTCGCCGGCCAGGTTACGGCCGGTCCCGCCCCGGCCGGTCCCGCCCCGGTCGGCCGGGACGATGACGGTCAGCCAGTCACCGGACCCGTTGGACCCGGCGGCCACCGTCGTGGCCAGCCGTCCGTACGGCACCCGCCGCAGCCCTGTGGCAGAGCGCAGCCCCGCGCCTGAGCCCAGCGCCGCGTCAGGTCCCGAAGCGACCGCCACGGTGAGCGGCCCGGACGGAATGGCCAGGCCCGCCCGGCCCAGCAGCATCCCGGCCGCGAGCGTCTCGGCCAGCGGCACCGGAGCGGCCGCGGCGCCGGCCGCCACCGCGATGTCGACCGCGGCCAGCAGGTCGCCGCCGCTTCCGCCCGCCTCCTCCGGCGATCCGGCCAGCGTGAGCCCGGTTTCCGCCAGGGCCTGCCACAGGTCGGCGTCCCAGCCGGTCCCGGCGGCCGCCGCGGCCACCCTCGCGGGCGTGCAGTGCCGGGCCAGCAGGTCCTCGACGGTCCGCCGCAGCAGCTCCCGCTCGCCGTCCGCTGCGGTCATGTCGGCGTTCACCGCAGGGCCAGCCCGCGGGCCACGATGCCGCGCAGGATCTCGTTGGTGCCGCCGCGCAGCGTGAACCCGGGCGCGTGCAGGACCGCCTGCGCCAGCAGCCCGGCCATGCCGGAGCCTTCCGGATCGGGCTCGACCCCTAGAGTCGGCGCCAGCATCCGGGCCACCTCGATGATCTCGCTCTCCAGCCGCGTCCCGACGTCCTTGACCAGCGCCGCCGCGATCTCGGGCGCCTCGCCCGCGGCGAGCGCCCCGGCCACCGCCAGCGACATCTGGCGGCACGCCCACAGCCGGGACACCACCCGGCCGACCGCTCCGGCCGCGCCGGCGGACCCCAGATCACCCGACCCCGGATCACCCGACCCCGACCGCGCCGCGAGCTCGCCGACCAGCGTGTCCAGCAGCACGAAGGTGGACAGCAGCCGTTCCGGGCCGCTCCGCTCGTAGGCCAGCTCCGAGGTCACCTGGGCCCAGCCGTCGCCGATCGTGCCCACCACCTGCTCGTCGGGCACGAACACGCCGTCGAACACCACCTCGTTGAAGTGATGCTCCCCGGTCATCGAGATGATCGGCCGGATGGTCACGCCCGGCTGGTCGAGCTCGATGAGCAGCTGGCTGAGGCCGACGTGACGCTGCCGTCCGTCGGGCGGCCCGGTGCGCAGCAGCGCGATGAGGGCGTGCGCGCGGTGCGCGCCGCTGGTCCAGATCTTCGTGCCGGACACGGTCCAGCCGCCGTCCGTCCGCGTCCCTGTGGTCCTGACCGCGGCGAGGTCGGAGCCGGCGTCCGGTTCGGACAGGCCGATGGCGAAATAACACGTACCCTGCGCGATGGCTGGCAGGTACCGCCGCTTGAGCGCTTCGCTGCCGTACCGGAGCAGGTTCGGCCCGACCTGCCGGTCGGAGATCCAGTGGGCCGCGACCGGAGCCCCGGCGGCCAGGAGTTCCTCCACCACGACGTAGCGCTCCAGCGCCGAACGTCCGTGACCGCCGTACTCGCGCGGTATCGTCATGCCGACCCA
>DAIOWL010001159.1:0-2363 GCA_036758545.1 Streptosporangiaceae bacterium
GTACGCCATCGCCTGGACGCTGCTGGACCGCCGGGACGCGTGATGAGGGTCAGGGCGCGTCGCATGCCCGGGACCCGACCCCCCGCTGCAGGCAGTGACTAGTGAGCCCTCTTCTCATCCAGGTCGTGACGGGTTCGTCGCGGTCTGGCCACCTCGCAGCGTGTCGCCGCCGGGAATGAGAAAGCCCCGGTAGATGAGCTAGCCGGCAAGACTCGCTTCATAACCACAACCAGGGGCTTCTGTGCTTTTCTGCCCTGAACCCAGGCAGCAGGCCCTCCTGGTCCTGCACATGCCTGAGGTGCGGCATCGAAGAGCCGTTGGGCGCTAATCTTGAGACCATGGTGATCATCCCGGGCGTCGATGTTGACGAGCGACGCCTGGCCGAGATATGCGACCGGTACGGGATCGCCGAGCTCCAGATCTTCGGCTCGCAGGCGCGCGGGACCTCCGGGCCTGATAGCGACATCGATGTTCTGTACACATTGCGCCCTGGACGGCGGCTGGGCTGGGAGATCGAGGAGCTCGCTGACGAACTCACTGACTTGTTCGGCCATCGGGTGGATCTAGTGTCCCTGCGCGCCCTGCATCCGATGCTGAGACCGTCAGTCCTTGCTGAGGCTCGGCCTGTCTATGCAGCGTGACATCCTCCTGCTCACCGAGATGATCGATGCCGCCGAGCAGGCCCACCAACTGACCACGGGCATCACCGTCAGCCAACTGGAAACCGACCGCCAGCGCCGCGACGCCCTGCTGTGGAACTTCACTGTGCTCGGCGAGGCCGCCGGACAGCTCTCCGCTGAGGTCAAAGACAAGTTCCCGGACATGCCATGGCAGCAGCCGATCCGGCTACGGAACCGGATAGTCCACGGCTACTGGTCCATCGACCTGGAAGTCCTCCACACCACCGCCACCGAGCAACTACCCGCATTCACAGCGGACTTGCGCACCGTCCTGAGCAACGTCACCGACAAGGCGTGATGAGCCGGTCGCCCGGAAACGGGCACGGCCGGTTTCTGAGGCGGCGGCGCTGCAACTCGCCACCGCTACCCGACAAAACGGCGATCAAGATCAGAAACCAGAAGCGAACTGTCCTGTTAGGTGAGGACTTCGATGCCCGCGCCAACCTTGCGACCGGACTTCGCCGTTCAGTTAAATTTCGTGCGCTGCCGAGCCCAGGCGAGCTTATCGTCGCCGCGATATCGGCTAGCTTTGATAACAAGGCGCCGATGCAGGTCACCTGCTCAAGACCGCTTCTCTAGTGTGAATGAATTGTCCTGCCTTATCTCGGCGCGTTGAGGAGTTACGCGGTGCGAGCATCCCTGGAGGTCGGCTGGCGTGCTATCGCCGTCGTCATCTCATGCGCTGGCCTCGCGGCGCGCGCCACCGCATGCGGGACTGCTCAGCTGAGTCCGTCGGCTCCCGCGGCCAGGGCCACGCAGTCCGGGGGCCCGCTGGCCGGGCTGACCGCCGACCAGATCGCGCGCAGGGCGATCGCTGACCTGGCAACGGTGCCGTCGGTCCATATCGCCGGGTCGACCGGGCAAGGCGGCCAGACCGCCTTCCTCGACCTGGCCCTCGGCACCAAGGGATGCACGGAAACCCTCCGGATTCCGGGACAAGGCACGTCCACGCTGCTCCAGATCGGCACGACGGTGTGGTTCAAGCCGTCGCACCAGATGCTGAAGTGGATCGCGTACGGCGTCCCGGCCGCTGCCTGGCGGCACCTCAAGGGAAAGTACCTGCAAACACCCGACGTGCCGGCGGGCATGGCAGCGTGGTGCAGTAGGGGCGAGGTCGCCAGCGCCTTCGGCGACGAGCTCAAGGACCTGGTCAAAGGCAAGATCACGACGATCTTGGGCCAGCCCGCCCTCCAGCTAGCCGGCAAACGCCATTCGACGAACGCATACGTTACGATTTCGGCCCGCCCGGAGTTCCTGCGCATCGACGTCAGCGGCCAGGAGCACACGGTCTTCACCGGCTACAACCGGCCCCTGACGCTTACCCGGCCGGCAGCCGACCAGACGATCAGCACTGCCCAGCTGAGAGCTCTGGGCGCCCGGGCACAGGACTAGCTCAGAGCAGCAAAGGGGTAAGGCCCAGAAGGGGCGAAGCCGCAGCTGGCTAGCCCTCATGCGGGAAGCTAAGGATGGGGCACGAAGGTCAAGCACCCGGGTTTCGGCGTGTCATGTTCGTTCGGCAACGGAGGTCCCATGGGACGGGGAATCCGCCAAGATCAACCTTCTGGACGACCTCAGTTGCGGGTTCAGCCCGCCAGCCGACCGGCGTTGGCGTCGTCGTAGCGAGAGCGTCAGCGGGAGCGAAGGCCTGCGCGCCGTGTCGGCGGCGCGAGCGGCCCGGCGGGC
>DAIOWL010001160.1:0-2355 GCA_036758545.1 Streptosporangiaceae bacterium
GGCTCGTCGGAGTCGGGCACCCGGATGATGATCCCGTCGTCGGTGTGCAGCGCCTGCACGTCCATGCCGCCGTACCGCTCGCGCAGCCGGGCCGCGATGGCCAGCGCCCACGGCGCGTGCACCCGGTCGCCGTACGGGCTGTGCAGCACCACCCGCCAGTCGCCGATCTCGTCCCGGAACCGCTCCACCACCAGCGTCCGGTCGTCGGGCACGTAGCCGGTGGCCGCCCGCTGGTCGGCGAGGTACCTGATCAGGTTCCGCGCCGCCAGCGCGTCAAGCCCGGCCCGCTCCAGCTTGGCCGCCGCCTCCTGCTCCCCGGCCGCGGACAGCTCGCGGCAGGCCGCGCCGATGGCCCGGCCGAGCTCGGCGGGCCGCCCCGGGGTGTCGCCGTGCCAGAACGGGAGCTTGCCCGGCTGCCCCGGCGCGGGCGTGACCAGCACCCGGTCCGGCGTGATGTCCTCGATCCGCCACGAGCTGGCGCCGAGCACGAACACGTCGCCGACCCGCGACTCGTACACCATCTCCTCGTCGAGCTCGCCGACCCGGCGCGGCTGCTTGCCGGTATCGGAGGCGAGGAACACGCCGAACAGCCCGCGGTCGGGGATGGTGCCGCCACTGGTGACGGCCAGCCGCTGGGCGCCGGGCCGGGCCCGGATGGTGCCCGCCACCCGGTCCCAGACGATGCGCGGCCGCAGCCCGGCGAACTCCTCGCTCGGGTAGCGCCCGGCCAGCATGTCCAGCACCGCTTCCAGGATCGGCCTGGTCAGCCCGCCGAACGGCGCGGCCTTGCGGACCGTCTGCTCGAGCTCGTCCACCAGCCAGTCGTCGACCGCCGTCATCGCCACGATCTGCTGGGCCAGCACGTCCAGCGGGTTGTGCGGGATCTTCAGCTCCTCGATGGCGCCGGACCGCATGCGCTCGGCCACCACGGCCGACTGGACCAGGTCGCCCTGGTACTTGGGGAAGATGATGCCGCGGGAGACGTCGCCCACGTTGTGCCCGGCCCGGCCGACCCGCTGCAGCCCGCTGGCCACCGACGGCGGCGCCTCGACCTGCACGACCAGGTCCACCGCGCCCATGTCGATGCCCAGTTCCAGGCTGGACGTGGCCACCACGGCGGGCAGCCGGCCCGCCTTCAGCGCCTCCTCGATCTCGGCCCGCTCCTGCCGCGACACCGAGCCGTGATGCGCCCTGGCGACCTCCGCGGGCGCGCCCGCGGCGGCGCCGGCTTGCGCCATCATCTCGGCCGGGGGGCGGGTGGGGGCCGGTTTCGCCTCCTCGGCGGCCTCGTCCCTTGAATGTCGCTCGGCCGCCAGCTCATTGAGGCGCCCGCACAAGCGCTCGGCCAGCCGTCGCGAGTTCGCGAACACGATCGTGGACTTGTGCTGCTCGATCAGGTCGAGCACCCGCTCCTCGACGTGCGGCCAGATCGACCGCCGCGGCGCGGGGTTCTCCTCGTCGTCACCGGAGCCGCGCCCTGGCATCGTGTCCAGCTCGGTCATGTCCTCCACCGGGACGACGACCTGCAGCTCGATGCGCTTGGGGCTGGGCGGCTGCACCACGGTCACCGCGCGGGTACCGCCGAGGAACGTGGCCACCTCATCGACCGGCCGCACGGTCGCGGAAAGACCGACCCGCTGGGCGGGGGGTGCGTCCTCGCGCAGCGCGTCGAGGCGCTCGAGGGACAGCGCCAGGTGCGCGCCGCGCTTGTTGCCCGCGACGGCATGGACCTCGTCCACAATGACCGTCTCGACCCCGCGCAGGGTCTCCCTGGCCTGCGAGGTGAGCAGCAGGAACAGCGATTCCGGTGTGGTGATGAGGATGTCCGGCGGCTTGGCGGCCAGCTTCCTGCGTTCCTCGGCGGCGGTGTCGCCGGTGCGCACCGCCACCGCGATGTCCGGCTCGCTCAGGCCGAGCCGGTGCGCGGCGTGCCTGATCCCGGTCAGCGGGGCGCGCAGGTTCCGCTCGATGTCCACGGCCAGCGCCTTGAGCGGGGAGATATAGAGCACCCGGGTGCGCCGTTTCGGGTCGGCGGGCGGTGACGCCGCCAGCTTGTCGATCGCCCACAAGAACGCGGCCAGCGTCTTGCCCGAACCGGTCGGCGCGACGACCAGGGTGTCCTCGCCCTTGCCGATCGCCCGCCACGCCCCCGCCTGGGCCTGTGTCGGCTCCGCGAACGCCCCGTCGAACCACGCCCGCGTAGCCGGCGAGAACCCGTCGCGCGGGTCGTCGCCGGGAACGGACGAATTTCTTGCCATCCCTCCATACTGCCTCGCCCCACCGACATTCCTGGCCGGGCCGCTGCAGTAGTCTCGGCTGCACTCGGACCTCTGGACGGATGCGCGGCGGGTGGCA
>DAIOWL010001161.1:0-2351 GCA_036758545.1 Streptosporangiaceae bacterium
TGCGGTCACCAAGCTGTTGCCGTCACCTAAGCCGTTACGCCGGAATTGTGAGCGCTAACATCACGCCTCGGCGTGGCGATGCCCGTCGTACCGACTAGATGCAAACGTTCCGACTCGATGCCAATGCCCTGGCCCGCACGTATCAGGAGGTGACGAACCGCAAACCAGAACATCCGGGCGCGCTTCCGGCCCGTCGCCCGCTGCGTTGCCCGACGGGGGACCACCAGCAATGGACCTTCGGATGAGAAAGGCAGGCTCGACGATGACTGTCCGGGCACGACTCCGGCACGCGAGAAAGTCGTTGCTGATCCTAACCGGGGCGGTGGCACTCGCCGCCGGAACCCTGATCGCCGGCGGCGCGGCCCCAGCCGGAGCGGCGACGTCCCTCCCGTGCGACATCTACGCCACGGCCGGCACGCCGTGCGTAGCCGCGCACAGCACCACGCGGGCCCTGTATGCGGCCTACAATGGTCCGCTGTACCAGGTCAGGCGCGCGTCGAACGGCGCCACCACGAACATAGGGACGCTCACTGCGGGCGGCTACGCCAACGCGGCGGCGCAGGACTCGTTCTGCGCGGGCACCACGTGCACCATCACCGAGATATTCGACCAGTCCCCGCAGCACAACAACCTCACGATCGGGCCAGCCGGCGGGGCCGGCGGGGCGGATGTCGGCGCGAACGCGACCGCGCTGCCGGTGATGGCCGGGGGCCATAAGGTCTATGGGGTCTTCGTGAGCCCGGGAACCGGGTACCGGGACGATGCCACCACGGGAGTGGCGACCGGATCCCAGCCGCAGGGCGCCTACATGGTGGCCAGCGGCACCCACGTCAACAGCGGCTGCTGCTTCGACTACGGCAACGCCGAGACCAACAACCGCGACAACGGCAACGGTCACATGGACGCGGTCTACTTCGGCACCTTGTGCTGGTTCGCCCCGTGCAGCGGATCCGGCCCGTGGGTGCAGGCGGACCTGGAGAACGGCCTGTTCAGCGGCGGCAACGGCAACAATCCCAGTAACGCGGGCAACAAGAGCGCGTTCGTCACCGCCCTGGTCAAGAACAATGGCACCACGACCTACGCCATCAAGGGCGGCAACGCAGATTCGGGTGGCCTGACCACCTGGTACAGCGGTTCGCTGCCGACCACGAGCGGCTACATGCCCATGCATCAGGAAGGTGCGATCATCCTCGGGGTCGGCGGAGACAACAGCAACAGCTCCGCCGGATCCTTCTTCGAAGGCGTCATGACGGCCGGCTACCCGACCGATGCCGCCGACACCAGCGTCCAGACCAACATCGTCTCGGTCGGATACGCGGCCGCGTCCGGCGGCAGCGGGGCGACCGGGACCATCGTGGCCGGCGACAACAGCGCCAAGTGCGTGGACGATAACAACGGCAGCGGCACCCCCGGCACCAAGGTGCAGATGTGGGACTGCGACGGCAACACGGCCGCGCAGAACTGGACCGTCAACAGCAACGGCACCCTCACGATCGCCGGCGGCTGCATGGACATCACCGGTGCCAAATCCGCCAACGGCACCCTCATCGAGTTGTGGACCTGCAACGGCGGCGCCAACCAGCAATGGCAGGCCCAGAGCGGGGAGCTGGTGAACCCCGCCACCGGCAAATGCCTCGACGACCCCGCCTCCAACACCACGAACGGAACCCAGCTCGTCCTCTGGACCTGCAACGGCGGCGCCAACCAGCACTGGACCCTCCCCTAAGCGCACCCAGGCCGGCATCGCATCGTCGTGGATCGCTGCCTCCCCGATCGGGGGTGCAGCGATCCACGATCATGAATTCACCCGGCGAGCCATGCCCGCAGGAGCGGGCCGAGGGACCCGCTCAGGCCGATCACGCGCAGGCTCAGCCGATCGGCTAACCGGCTCAGCCGATCGGTTAGCCGGCTCAGCCGTCCAGCCCACCGGCGGGTTCAGCCGACCGCCCGCCAGATCCGGCTAGCTAGCCGATGTGCCCCCGTGTCCCCTGCCGCGATGCTGAAAGGGCAGCCGCGGAAAACGGAAGGACGGGGAGCATGCCAGCAGTGATCGAGGTGCAGAACCTGCACAAGACCTACGGGGACACCGTGGCGGTCGACGATGTCTCCTTCACCGTGCACGAGGGCGAGATCTTCGGGATCCTCGGCCCGAACGGCGCGGGCAAGACCACGACCGTGGAATGCATCGAGGGCCCGGCTGATGAACCGGTTCCGCGCGCCCGGCGCGGGCCCGCTCAGCCAGCGGGAACTCGAGGTCCTGGAGCTGGTGGCGGCCGGCGCCACCAACCGGGAGGCCGCCGCCCGGCTGTTCATCAGCGAGGCCACGGTCAAGTCGCACCTGATGAACATCT
>DAIOWL010001162.1:0-2344 GCA_036758545.1 Streptosporangiaceae bacterium
CTCCGACACCCTGGTGGGTGGGCACCAGATAGGTCCCTCCGCCGGAATCCGCCCGCGCCCCTGCCCTCACCCGTCCGCCGCGCCGGGCAGCCCGCGGCACCACAGGGAGAACCGGTAAGACCAGCGATCAGTCCGCGGCCATCCCGAGAGGGAGGTGACCCAGGGATCCGGTCGTGAGAGGGTTGACTCTGACACGGTGTGAGGCTGTAGACCGGACACGTCATGTTCAGCATCGGGGAGTTCGCACGGCACGGCCGCGTCTCGGTCAGGATGCTCCGGCACTACGACGCGATCGGGCTGATCCGGCCTGCCTGCGTCGACGCGGCCACCGGGTACCGCCTCTACCAGGCGAGCCAGCTCGACGAGCTGAACCGCGTCATCGCGCTCAAGGACCTCGGCTTCACCCTGCAGCAGGTGCAGGCGATCCTCGAGGAGAACGTGAGCGCGGCCGAACTGCGCGGCATGCTCAGGCTGCGCCGGGCGGAGATTCAGGCCAGCATCGAGGCCGAGACGACCCGGCTCGCGCGGGTCGAGGCGCGGCTGCTGACGATCGAGGACGGAGCCCGGGTGCCGGCCGACGGGATCGTCGTCAAGCGCCTCGCGCCGGTCCGGGTGGCCGAGCTGACCGGCGTGGCCGTGGGCTACGAGCCGGAGGCCATCACGCCGGTCATCCAGCCGCTCTACCACGACGTGTGGTGCCGCCTGGCCAGCGCCGACATCCCGGCGGCCGGCCCGGCTGTGGCGTATTACGAGGACGACGACCAGGGCGGAATCGTCGTGCACGCTGCCGTGCCGGTGGCCGCCGCGTCAGCCGGGGGCGTCACGATCGCGGACCTGCCCGAGGTGGACAGCGCGGCGGCCATCATCCACCACGGTTCCATGGACGACGTACTGCCGACCGGGCAGGCGCTGGCGCGGTGGATCGACGCCAACGGATACCGCTCCGCGGGCTACGCCCGCGAGGTCATGCTGCACTGGCGCCCCGATCCCGAGCAGTGGGTGACCGAACTGCAGCAGCCAATCGACACAACGGGAGGATGAGGATATGTCGTCAGCACCGGAAATCGAGACCCGCGCCGAGCAGCCGTACGTGGCGGTCAGGGCCAGAGTGACCATGGATGAGATCGCCGCGTTCGCCCGCCGGTTCGGCGAGGTGTTCGGCTGGCTGGACCGCCACGGCCTGGCGCCCGCGGGACCGCCGTTCTTCAAGTACAACGTCATCGACATGGCCCGCGAGCTCGAGATGGAGGCGGGCGTGCCGGTCGCGACGGCCGTCGGCGGCGACGGCCAGATGGTGACCGGGGTGCTCCCGGCCGGGCGGTACGCCACGCTCACCCACGTGGGCCACCCCAGCGAGCTCATGGCGGCCACCAAGGCACTGCTGGACTGGGCGGCCGGGCAGGGCCTGACCTGGGACGTAACCCCAGGCGAAGACGGCGACCGGTGGGCCTGCCGGCTGGAGAACTACCTGACCGACCCCGATCAGGAACCCGACATGAGCAAGTGGGTGACTCAGCTGGCGTTCAAGCTTGCCGACTAGCGTCATCAGCTGTTATTAAGGACCACAAATCCGGCCTGGATAATTTGTGCTGGCCAACTATTAGTACGGGTTTTTCGCGGCGCGGGTTGTCGCCGCTCACAACGGGCCAGCGCAAAGCTTGTGGCGGCCGTCGTTGAATCGGCGGCCGCCGACGCCGAGCATATCCATCATGGGATGCGAATACCGGTTGCAATTCATTTGCAGCCGACGCGTAAATAGCCGCCGCGCGCAATTTACCCGGGCTCGGACGGTCTGTTGACCGCCAGGCCGCCCATTCCCGCGCATCCGCGCCTGGGGACCCGCCTGGCCTACCGCCTGCAGCGGGTCCTGCGGCCCCGCCCCGGCTTGCGCTGGCTCAGCGCCAGGATCGAGGCATCCGGCCTGGTCCGCCCGCTGTTCACGACGACCGAACGGCTCACCAAGGACACCTTGTTCGGCTGCCGGATGTGCGGCCAGTGCGCGCTGCCCGTCACCGGTTACGTGTGCCCGATGGGCTGCCCGAAGGAACTGCGCAACGGCCCCTGCGGCGGCGTCGGCGCGGACGGCGGCTGCGAGGTGTACCCGGAGCGGCGCTGCGTCTGGGTCGAGGCCTTCGAGCGCGCGGCCAGCCAGGGCCGGACCGCCGACCTGCGGCTGCTGCACCTGCCCATCGACCACCGCCGCTGGGGCGAGAGCTCGTGGCTGAACTACTGGCAGGGCCGGGACGAGGACCTGTGGGCTCGTGAGGCCGGCGGTACCGGCGGCGCCGGCGATACCGGCGGTGACCGCCACGTCCCTCACCACCAGCCTGCCCTAGGGGGTTCA
>DAIOWL010001163.1:0-2335 GCA_036758545.1 Streptosporangiaceae bacterium
GTGAGGAACTGGACGTTGGCGTCCAGCGGCAGCGAGGCCATGTAGAGCACGGCGTCGGCGACGTGCTGGGAGTCGAAGACCGGCTCGGCGGCGATGGACCCGTTGGCCTGCAGCACGCCCTGGCTGAACCGCTTGGTCAGTTCCGTCTCCGCGTTGCCGATGTCGATCTGCCCGCAGGCGATGCCGTAGGCCCGCCCGTCCAGCGAGAGCGACTTGGTCAGGCCGGTGACCGCGTGCTTGGTGGCGGTGTACGCGATGCTGTTCGGCCGCGGGGTGTGCGCCGAGATCGAGCCGTTGTTGATGATCCGCCCGCCCTGCGGGTCCTGGGCCTTCATCATCCGCACCGCGTGCTGCGCGCACAGGAAGACCCCGGTGAGGTTGGTGTCGACCACCCGCTGCCAGTCGGCCAGGTCGATCTCGTCCGCCTGGGCCGCCGGGCCGAACAGCCCCGCGTTGTTCACCAGCAGGTCCAGCCGTCCCCAGCGGTCGTGCACCGCGTCGAAGAGCGCGGCCACCGACGGCGGTGAGGTCACGTCGGCCGGGACGACGAGCGCGGCGCCGTCCGGCGCGTCCTTCGCGGTCTCGGTGAGCAGTTCTTCGCGCCGGCCCGCCAGCGCGACCTGCCAGCCCGCGCCGAGCAGGGCCCTGGCGATGACCCGGCCCAGCCCGGAACTCGCCCCGGTGACGACGGCAACGCTCATGCTTACCTAGCCTCTCTGCTTCTCCGGTGTCTCCGGAACAACGTCTAAGGGACCACGGTGACCGGCCACCGGCCGGCCTTGACCAGCCGTACCGCCAGCGACCCGATCCACCGGTGCCCGGCCTGCATCGAGGCGCCCACGATGACGGCATCGGCGCGGACCTCGTCGGCCACCCGCCGCAGTTCGGTGTAGGGGTCGCCGCGGGTGACCACGAAGGTGAGCGCCAGGCCCAGTCTCCTCGCCCCCTCCTCGGCCTCCCGTCGCAGGTCCGCGGCCGTCTCGTCGAGCGCCTGCTGCTGCGCGGCGATCGCGGCCGCCCCGGCCCCCGCCGCCGCCCCGTACATGGCCGACGGCCGCTCGACGTAGACGCAGACCAGCCGGGCCCCCTGCCGCCGGGCCAGCCCGGCCGCGTACGCCCCGGCCCGCATCGAGGTGACGGAATCGTCCACCCCGACCAGGATCACCTTGGGCCCGTCGGTGCCCAGTTCGAAGGCTCCGCCTTCCGCGTCGGCCACAGCGGAATTATAGGTACGAACTCCCGCCCGCCCTCGCGCCCCCTCGCCTCGGACGAACCCGCACTCCGCCCGCATCAGCAGCGCCCGCCCGCGTCGTCCGCACGTGAGTCACACGGTCCCCTCCAGTCCCAGCCGTCCCGGTTCGGGGGAAATAGCGTGGTTGATAAGGGCTATGCGGTTGATTTGGTGCACGGGAGTACCCCTAATCAACCGCATAGCCCGGATCCTCCACGCTAAGCGGAGCTGCTTCTCCGCTAATCGCGTCACGCGGGACGAGCGGTGCCGCAGTGACGCGGATGAAGACCGCGCCGTGCCCGATCAGCGCGAAATCGACACGACTGCCATGATCATGAAGGATCTGGTACTCGTAGCGGTACCAGATCCTCCGTGATCATCGAAATCCGTTCCGAAACAACGCTCTTACCATGATCCCGAAGCATCTTTAGTCTGCCCAGACTAAAGATCGTTCGCGATCATGGAAGTGGAGCCCTCGGCGCCACCCGGGAGCCTAGCGCGGCCCTGCTCCGGGCCGCGGCCCTGCCCCGGGGACGCGGCGCCGCCCCGAGGCGATGCGCAGCGCCGCCCGGAGCGCTCCACCTTGGCCGAACTCCGCCTCATCAGTCACATGAGTCACTCGAAGAGCCCAGCCTGTGCAACCGCCGCGGGGGCGGTGGGAGGCTATACAGGTGCGTCTTGCGACTTGGAACGTGAACTCGGTGAAGGCGCGGCTGCCCCGGCTGCTCGAGTGGCTAGATGAGGCCAAACCCGACATCGTCTGCCTGCAGGAGATCAAGACCACCACGGCGTTGTTCCCCGAGGCCGAGGTCAACGAGCTCGGCTACGAGGTGGCCGCGCACGGCGAAGGCCGGTGGAACGGCGTGGCGCTGCTGTCCAGCGTCGGTCTCGATGACGTCAGCCGGGGGTTCCCCGGCCAGCCCAGCTACGCGGGCGAGCCCAGTGACCCAGGCGGACAAGCCGAGCTGACCCTGATCGACGAGCCGGACCTGCGCAAGCCCGAGGCCCGCGCGGTCGGTGCCAGCTGCGGCGGGATAAGGGTCTGGTCGCTGTACGTGCCGAACGGGCGAACCCCCGAGTCGGCGCACTACGCCTACAAACTGG
>DAIOWL010001164.1:0-2333 GCA_036758545.1 Streptosporangiaceae bacterium
AGTGGACGAGGATGATCTTGCCGACGCCTTTCGCACCGGTAGCGCCGAAGGGGTCCGTGCCGTCTACGAGCGCTACTCCGGGGCGGTGTTCACGATCGCGCTGCGGGTTCTCGGTGACCGGGAACTGGCCGCGGACGCCGTTCAGGTCACGTTCCTGAACGCCTGGCGCGCCTGCGGGACGCTGGAACCGGGCCGCCCGCTGGCGCCGTGGCTGTTCACGATCGCCCGGCGCGCCGCGATCGACCTGTACCGCCGCCGCGCCCACGGGCCGGAGCCGGTCGAGCCGAAGGATGACGCGACGATCACGCTCCCGCCGTCGATGGAGTGCATCTGGGAGGCCTGGCAGATCCGGATCGCCCTGGACATGCTGCCCGCCGAGGAACGCGAGGTGGTCCGGGCCCAGCACTTCGCCGGCCTCACCCACGCCCAGATCGCCCAGCAACTCGCGATGCCGATCGGCACGGTGAAGTCGCGATCGCACCGGGCGCACCGGCGGCTGGCCTCGATGCTGGGGCACCTGGCGGAGGTCGCGGCATGACATCGCAGCCGTGGCTCGCCGAGTACCTCGAGCAGGGAGCGCAGGAACCGGGTCCCTATACCCCCGACGCGGCCTCGGCCGACACCGCCCGGCGGCTGCGCGACCTGCTCGCCGACCCGGACGGCTGGGCCGAGCCGCCGGCCGGCCTGCTCGCCCAGGTCACCGCCACCATCGACAGCGAGCGGGCCACGCCGACGGTCGAGGACGGCCGCCGCCGTCAGATCAGAGGGCGCCGAACGGTCCGGGCCGGTGCGGTCGCGTTGCTGGCTGCCGCCGCCGTGGTGATAGGCATCGTGGTCACTCGCGGACCCGCGACCACCGACGTCGTCCTGGCGGGAACGCGGCTGGCCCCGGCCGCGAGCGCGACCGCCAAGTTGCACCCCACCCCCTCCGGGCTGGCCATCGAGCTGGATGTCTCGGGGCTGCCGCCGTCGGCGCCGGGCTACTTCTACCAGGCCTGGATGAAGGGGCCGCGCGGGCTGGTCACCATCGGCACCTTCCATATGCGCGGCGGCCCGGGGACCGTCGAGCTGTGGTCGGCGGTCAGCCTGGCCGACTACCCGGCCATCACCGTCACCCGGGAGCCGGAGGACGGCAACCCTGCCTCGTCCGGCCAGGTCGTGCTCACCAGCCGGCATCCGTGAAAGGAGGTTCACCATGGCGTTCACCAACCACAGTGGCCTGTTCGCCGCCGTGGACGAGAACGGGATCAACACGACGATCGGCCACCTCATGCGGCAGCGCCCGTCGCTGTTCAACTACGCGACCATCCTCTTCACCCAGGCCCTGAGATCCCAGTTGTGCGTGCCGATCAATACGCCGCCCGGGGGCGGGCCGCTGTTCACTGTCGAGCCGCAGCTGCCGGTTCTCGGCGCGCCGCGGCCGCTCGGGCTCGACTGGTGCCTGCAGCTGAGCAACGTCAGCGTCGACCTGTACCCGGGGCGCACGCTGACCCTGCCGCCCGAGCTCGACCCGATCGGCAGCCAGCAGTTCGCCCTCCACCTGCAGGCTTGCTTCGGGCTGGCCTGCCCGAACGACCGTGTGGTCGAGAACCTGGCGGCCGAGATGGAAGCCGTGGTGGCGGCGAGCATGCTTCCGGCCGCTCCGTCCACGGGCCCGGCGACCGGCCCGGCTGGCGGGGGCGGCGTTGAGCCCGCGCCGACGGCCCGGTCCGGGCAAGCCCGGGATGTCCAGCCGGTTCCCGCCGTCAACGTGCTCTGCAGCTGCCTGGATCTGTTCGGCGTCGGCCACTTCGAGCGGGGCGCCGTCGCCGGGGTCCCGGGGCAGTGGCTCAAGACCCGGCTGGACAGCCTGGAGATCGTTGACCTAGCGCCGACGAACCTGGAGGACATGCTCGAGTGCTACCTGCGGGTGGTGCTCCGTCTCGGCGTCCTGCCCCGGCTCATCGTGCCCATGGAGAATCTGGTCCTGAACATCACCCAGATGCTCCAGGCCAACGACACCGCCATCGGCCAGCACGTCACCGTGGTCCCGGCGCCCGTGTCCGCCGACGTGCCGAACAACCCGGCCGTCGACCACGATCAGCTCAAGGTCTTCTTCAACCTGAAGGTGGATTGATCATGGCGGACCTGACGATCGCCGTCTCGGAGGCGGTGTGCGCCAAGACCCTCGAGGTCGTGGTGGCCAACTTCGGCTTCGACGTGGCCGACCGGGCTAGCTTCGGCAGCTTCATGGCCGGCTACGACGGCCGCCTCGTCCTGAAGAGCGGAAGCCTCGAACTGCGCGACGACGGCACCGTCCGCCTGCGTGAGCTGGACGCGCGCTGGGACAAGCT
>DAIOWL010001165.1:0-2329 GCA_036758545.1 Streptosporangiaceae bacterium
CCGTCGGTGCACAACACCCAGCCATGGCGGTTCACCGTCACCGGGCAGGCGATCGAGCTCTACGCCGACGCGAGCCGCCAGCTGATGGAGGACCTGACGGGCCGGGAGATGATCATCAGCTGCGGCGCGGCGCTGTTCGGGCTGCGGCTCGCGATCCGCTCGCTGGGCTACCAGCCCGAAGTCGACCTGTTCCCCGACCCCAGCCAGCGGCACCTGCTGGCCCGGGTGCGGGCAGGCCGACCGGAGCTCATGACGTCCGATGAGCGGGCGATGCTCCGGGCGGTGCCGCACCGGCACACGCACCGTGGCGCATTCGACCCTGGCCCGCTGCCCGGCGGCCTGCTCGCATGGCTGCAGGACGACGCCACGGCCGAAGGCGCCACGCTAACGGCCATCGGTGGCGGGCCCGCGTATGAGCGGCTGACGGCGATCCTCGTCGCGTGGAGGCGGTGGCGGGACCTCTACCCGACGTCGCCAGCGGAGATACGGACACGAGCCGAGACGCTGCGCTGGACGCGCGGGGCGGACAGCGAGGCCAGGGACGGCGTGCCGGCCCATGCCTTCCCGGCCACGGCTGGCGGTGCGGCCGGGCGCCTTCCGCAGCGCGACTTCGACCTAGGCCGGGGCTGGGGATTCCCGTCCCCCGGCGGTCCGGCCGCCCCGGTCACGGCGGTCCTGGTGGCAGCGGGCGAGGACGAGCAGAGCTGGCTGCGCGCCGGCCAGGCTCTGCAGCGGATCTTGCTGCGCGCCGCCAGCCATTGGGTCTTCGCCAGCCTGCAGAGCCAGCCGCTGCAATCCGCCTCGGTCCGGGCTCAGATCCGCAGCAGCCTGAGGGCGACGGGCTCGCCGCAGATGCTGCTGGAACTGGGCGTGGCCCGGACCAGCCGCCCCACGGCCCGCAGGCCCGCCGCGGAACTGACCACCGACAGGTGACGAAGGACCGGGCCGGGACTTTGGTCCTTAGCCCGGGGCGGGCGGACTGCCTAGAGTTGACCTGCGACAAGGGCCGCGGGGCCTTCGAACATCAGGAGTTGCGGTGACTAGTCCGGTGAGCGGTGCTGGGTCGGGAGAGGCGGCCCGGCCGCCGATCGCGGTGTTCCTTCTGGATGACCACGAGATGGGCACAACCCTCACCACGGTCCCGCGAACTAGGGACTTTCTTCCCTGGGCGCTACCGCCGCTCGTCGGGCAGGCTTCCCTCATGTACTCCGACGGCTCCGCGCTCCAGCGCCTTTCCAGGGGCGAATGCCTCAGGCTGCTGGCATCGGTCCCGGTGGGCCGCATCATCTATACCCGGCGGGCTCTGCCCGCGGTGGAACTGGTCAACTTCGCCTTCGACGGTGGTGACATCGTGATCAGGACCGACCGCAGCGGCAAGCTGGCCGCCGCCACCCGCGGCGCCGTGGTCGCGTTCGAGGCCGACGAGCTGGACCAGGCCAGCCAATCCGGCTGGAGCGTCACCGCCATCGGCCCTTCCAGCGAGGTGACCGACCCCGGCGAGCTGGCCCGGCTGCGGACCATGGGCCTCGGGTCGTGGGCCCCGGGAGCGCGAGACCACTTCATCCGCATCGCGCCGGTGATGCTGAACGGTCGGCATCTACGCGCCGGCAGCACGCAGCTGACCCAGCAGTCGGGGTAACAGCGTCCTCAGCCGACGGGGACGCGCCACTCCAGCCTGGTGCCGGGCGTGGGCGCGCCGGGGTCAGCGGGCTCGAGCCGTAGCTCGCCGCCAAGCTTCTCGGCCCGGCTGGCCAGGTTGCGCAGTCCGCTGCGCCTGCCCCTCTCAGGGATGCCGATCCCATTGTCGGTGACCTGCACGATCAGCACCGCATCGGAGCCCGCGTCCACGGTCACGTCGACCTGGCTGGCGCTGGCGTGCCTGGCCGCGTTGGACAGCGCCTCGCGCAGCGCGGCCAGGGCCTGCTCGGCCACCTCCGGGCTGATGTCGCCGCCGAGGCCGGAGCCCAGCCGCAGCGACGGGGCGAAGCCGAGCATGTCCGTCATCTCGTCGACCAGGCCGACGATCTCCCCGCGCAGGTCCAGCCGAACCGGGGTATCCCTGGCCTGGAGCTGGAAGATGGCGGAGCGGATCTCCTTGATGGTCTCGTCCATCGCGTCGACCGCGTTGGTGATCCGGCTGGCCACCTCTGGCCTGGTGATCATCGGCATCGTGCCCTCAAGCGACATGCCAGTGGCGTAGAGCCGCTGAATGACCAGGTCATGAAGGTCACGGGCGATCCGGTCCCTGTCCTCGTACAGCGACAGCCGTTCGGTCTCGGCCCGGCTCGCGGCGAGCTCGAGCGCGACGCTCGCCTGGGCAGCGAACGAA
>DAIOWL010001166.1:0-2328 GCA_036758545.1 Streptosporangiaceae bacterium
GGCGGGGTTATCGCCCGGGCGGTGACGCCACCAGGCTTACGTCGATGACGTCGAGCCCCAGGCCGTTTATCCGCTCCATCAGCCCGGACAGGGCGCCGCGATCCGGTAGCTCGGTCCGGAGGGTCGTAGTGCCGCGACCGATGCTGACCTCGCAGTCCTCGAACTCCGCGCGCAGCGTGGTACCCGCCTGGCCCAGGAAGGTGATCTCATACGTCTGTGTTTGCACCAGGTTGGCCCCCCGGACTTTCTCGGTCTGGTTCATCAGTGACTCCAGCGTGCCGTGAAACTGCCTCTTCGTGATCGCCCCCTCGAGGGTGATCCGAGAAGCGTTAGCAACACCTGTGCTCTGGCGCAGATCCTTCACCATCCGGATCACCAGACCCTCGTTAAGCAGTAGAAACACCCTTCTACTCCTTCGTGGCGGGTGATGTCTCCTTGCCGGGCGTCGTGGTTCAATGGCTTTTTTCAGCACGGAGATGGGAATAGGCTTGCGGGCAACGGCGTAGATTTGTGAGCCAAGAATTCGTGGCACAGAACGCGGCGACTGGACCTGGCTCGTCGCGGCGGACGAGGTTTGCGGCGACGAAGTTCCGTCCCCCACCGCTGCCCGCCACGCTCGTCCCAAGGTCGGCGCTGCATGACCGGCTGACCGCGGGACGCGGACAGCGGCTGACGGTCGTGGTGGGGTCGGCCGGGGCGGGCAAGAGCGTGCTGCTCGCGGACTGGGCCGCGGCCCGGCCGCCCGGCGTTACGTCCTGGTTGTCGTGCGACAAGGCCGACGCTGACGCGGTCCGATTCTGGAGCGCGTTCATCGAGGCGCCGCGGGCCATCGAACCAGGCTTCGGTGCCGATGCCGCCGACCTGCTGGCGATGGACAGGACGATGTCGGCTGACGTCACCGCATCGGTTGCCAACGACGTCGCGGATCTGCCTGCGGGCTCGGCGATCGTGGTAGACGACTTCCATTACGCGGCCGCCGCCGCGGCCCCGGATATGACCGATCTCATCGAGCGCTGGCCGTTCGAGACCGTCCAGCTCGTGCTGGCCGGTCGTTATGACCCTCCGCTGCGGCAGCACCGGCTGCGGATGTCGGGTCAGCTGACCGAGATCCGCGATCGTGACCTGTACTTTTCCCTGACCGAGAGCCGTGACCTGCTGGCTAACTTCGGCGTCCAGGTGCCCGAAGCTGATCTGGCCCTGCTGCATCAGCGAAGCGAGGGATGGCCTGCTGTTCTGCAGATGGCGGCGTTGTCCCTGCGCGGGACCACGGATCCGGCCCGGCTGGCGCGGGCGATTGAGGTCCGCGGCGCGGGGTTCGCCGACTACTTCATCTCCGAGGTCCTCGAGCAGCAGGCACCCGAGGTGGCTCAGTTCATGCTCGACACCTCCGTTTTGGTGGGTGTGCTGACCGCGGACGTGTGCGCAGCGGTCACCGGGCGGCCGGACGCGGCGATGCTGCTGCGCGTCATCGACGCTATGCACCTGTTCCTGGTGGCACTCGACGATGAGCGGACCACGTTCCGGTACCACCACCTGGTATGCCAGGTCCTGCGCGCCGAGTTGCACGCCAGGGATCGCGCTCGCGAGCAGGCCCTCCAGCAGCGGGCGGCCGAATGGTTCGAGGCCGTCGGGGACATCCGGCGGGCGGCCCACCATTACCTCGCGGCCCAGCAGGCCGACCGGTCGCTGGCGCTGCTACAGGACCGGGTCGTGTCCGATTTCCTGCATGACCCGGCGGTGCCGGCGCCGCTGGTCCTCAGCGTGACCGACCCGTCGCCGCTGGCGGAGACTCCGGAACGGCTGCTGGGCCTGGCCGCGGACATGCTGCTGTCGGGTGATACGGCTCACGGCGGTGAGTACCTCGACCTGCTCGAGCATGCCGGGACGGTTCTGCCCGAGTCGGGGCTGGCCGCCCGGCTCGCGGCGTTTCAGTCGTTCCGCTACGGGGTGTCCGGCCGGCTGGAAGAAGCCGTGCGGATGGCCCAGGCTGCGCGGGCCATCCAGGAGCGTACGCAGCTCAGTGACGAATGGAACGCCGTCGCCCCGCTGGTTCTCGTCCGCGTGTATACCTGCCTAGACGACTTCGCGGCGGCCGAGCGCGAGGCAGTCAGGGCTCTGGCCGACCCCGACGTGGCCGAATCGGTCAAGCTGGTCATGGTGCCGGGTGCCCGCGCGCTGGCCTGCTATGAGCTCGGCCAGCTGGCGGCGGCCGCCGATGCGGCCAGGGCCGCGGATGCCGGTGCGCAGCGGCTGGGGTTCAGCCAGCATTTCTTCGCCGTCGACCATCTGCGCGCGCTGTCCGGCCTCGCGCTGGAACGCCGCGACCTC
>DAIOWL010001167.1:0-2328 GCA_036758545.1 Streptosporangiaceae bacterium
GGCGACGGCGAGGCGGACGGTCAGCTCGGCGGCGAGGACCGCCCGCGCCCGCGGCCAGTCCGCTGCGCCGGCCGGGCCGGACCCGGGGACGGTGCGGCCGGCCAGCGCGTCACTGTCCGCGCAGGCCGGGCCGGCGTGGGCGATCCTGATCGCCAACCGGGCCAGGGTGGCGTGGGTGACGGTGACGGTGACGAAGCCGGGGCCGGTGACCTCGGCGGTCGCGATCCACAGCTGCTCGCGGAGCCGGGCGGCGAGGCCCTCGGCGGCGGTCATGGGATCGGGGCCGAGCCGGAACGGCAGGCTGGTCGTGTAGCTGCCCGGCACCGGACCTGGCCGGAGCCCCGGGTCGTCCGCACCGATCGCGCGCCGCAGCCCGGCGGTGATCACCTAGGGTGGGCTCGGGGGAGCAAGGGGTGGTGGGCTCGGGGGAGCAAGGGGTGGCGAGCTCGGCGGAGCAGGCGGAGTGGCGCTGGCCAGCTCGCGGACCACGCGGATCATCTCGTTCGGGTCGAACGGCTTGGTCAGGTAGGCGTCGGCACCCACCCGGCTGCCCTGGTTCTTGTCGTCCTCCTGGGCGCGGGCGGTGATCAGCACCACCCTGATGTGCGCGGTCTCCGGGGATTTGCGCAGCTGAACCGCTGTCTCCCAGCCGTCGAGCCGCGGCATCATCACGTCCAGCGTGATGACATCCGGGTCGATCTCGGACACCCTCTCCAAGCAGTCCTGGCCGTCCACCGCGGTCTCCACGTCGAAGCCCTCCAGCTGGAGGTTCACCGCGATCAGCCGCCTGATCACCTCGTCGTCGTCGACGACGAGCACCCGTCCCAATCCGTGCGTCACGCCCGTGAGGGTAGCGCCTTCTGGCCGGTGACGGGGTACTCTGCGGCTGCGTGTCAAGGGAGAGCCCATTCACTGGTACCCTTTCCCACGGCACTGAGCCCCCATAGCTCAGGGGATAGAGCATCGGCCTCCGGAGCCGGGTGCGTAGGTTCGAATCCTACTGGGGGCGCCACCTCATAACCTCGGCAATTGACCTCTGACCTGGTATTACGTTGGAACGTCCCAGTGACAGGCTGAGACAGCTCGTGCCACCGGATGTTGTCGGATGCCAGATTCCGCCCCCAATACGCCCCCGAGGACCCGGGGCAGGGCTGTACGTCACGATCGCTCATCTGGCTCGTCTTCCTCTCCGCTACCCTGCTGCGGGCCCTGGCCTCGCGGGGCATCCCCGAGGCGGAGGGTGCCATCCATGCGGCTGATCCACACGTCTTCTAGCCCGGTCACGCACCGGGCGTAGACGCGCATCAGCACTTCGACGGAGTGCCCGGCCCAGGCGGCTACCTCGGTGGCAGGAACGCCCGAGTTGAGCCGCCAGGTGACACCAGAGTGCCGCAGGTCGTAGGGGCGGCGCATGAGCGGGCCCGCCAGCTCCTCCGCGCTCAGCGAGGCTTTCCGCACCTTCTGCCAGACCTGCCACCAGGTGGACTGCTGGATAGGGTTGCCGTTCTCGCTGCGGAACAGCCTGCCGTCCGGGGCAGTTCCGAACAGGTCAAGGTGCTCGCGCAGCATAACCACCAGCTCGGGCGGGACCGGAACCCTCCGTGCTGGCTTGCGCGTCCCGGTGGTCGGCCGCCCCCTGGTCCTGCCCTTCAGCCCTCGGTGCTCGTGCATCTGGCCGTCGTCGGTGTACGCCCGGCCCGCTGAAGGGCTGGAGTCCGCGAACGTCAAGTGACCCCAACCCTGCGCGGGCAGCTCGCACCCGCTACGGGTCAGCGCCGCCACCTCGGACGGGCGCATCATGGCGTAGAACATGCAGCCATAGAAGGCCGCGAATCGCCTGCCCTGCCGCCGTCCGGTCCCCTTGCACGTCTCGAGCATCGCGGCGACCAGCGCGGGACTGCCCACCGACCGGGGGTCGAGGGTGTCATCAGGAGCCTGCGGCGGGGTCCATCCCTCGGGCAGGTTGCCCTTGGACAGCGGGTTGACTTCAAGCCTTTTCTTGCGGACCGCGTACGCCAGGACACGGTGCATGACCCGCCGCCGCCGCGAGAAGTACTCCGGGGCGGCTGGCTTGCCGTTCAGGTTGACCGTAAGGGCGTCGAGGATGTCACAGACCACGGCCGGGTCTCCCACCGAGCCCACCGGAAGTGAGGCACGCTCTATCCAGCTGATGGCCCTGGTCTCATCTTCGTCGAGTTCGCCCGCGTGGCCGCCCTGATTCAGCTTCTTGCGTAGCGCCGAGCGCAGTACCACGTCCTCCGGGGCACCCTTCAGGTCGGCGACCACCACGGGCACGATTCTGGTCAGGGTCTCGATGACAGACGCCCG
>DAIOWL010001168.1:0-2317 GCA_036758545.1 Streptosporangiaceae bacterium
AACGTCTGGGCCAGCTGCTCGGCGGTCAGGCGCTGCTCCACCGCGACCGAAACGGCCAGGATCAGCTCGCTCGCGCGGGGGGCCACGATCACGCCGCCCAGGATCACGCCGGCGCGCGGGCTGGTGAACAGCTTGACGAAGCCCTCGCGGAAGCCGGCCATCTTGGCTCGCGGGTTGGTGGCCAGCGGCAGCTTCTGGACGCGGGCCGCTACCTCGCCCGCGTCGACCGCCCGCTGCGAGACGCCGACGGTGGCGATCTCCGGGTCGGTGAAGATGGTCGCGGCCACGTGATTGAGCCGGATCGGGTGCACCGACTCGCCCAGCGTGTGCCACATCGCGATCCGGCCCTGCATGGCGGCCACCGAGGCCAGCATCTGGACGCCGGTGCAGTCCCCGGCCGCGTACACGCCGGGCACCGAGGTGCGGGACACCCGGTCCACCTCGATGAAGCCGTGCTTGTCCAGCTTCACCCCGGCCGTGTCCAGGCCGCAGCCCTCGGTGCGGGGGACCATGCCCACGGTCATCAGGCAGTGGGTGCCGGTCACGGTCCGGCCGTCCGCCAGGGTCACGGTAACGCCGTCCCGGTCGCGGCTCACCGCTTGCGCCCGGGCCTGGCTGAGCACCGTCATGCCGCTGCGGCGGAACACGTTCTCGATCAGGTTGGCCGCGTCCTCGTCCTCCTGCGGCAGCACCCGGTCCCGGGAGGACACCAGCGTGACCCGCGAGCCGAGCGCCTGGTAGGCGCTGGCGAACTCGGCGCCGGTGACGCCGGAGCCGACCACGATCAGGTCCCTGGGCAGCTCGGTCAGGTCGTACAGCTGCCGCCAGTTCAGGATGCGCTCGCCGTCGGGTTCGGCGCCGGGGAGCACGCGGGGCATGGCGCCGGTGGCGATCAGGATCGAGTCGGCCTTGATCTCCTGCTCTCCGGCCAGGACCCGGCCGGGGCCGGCCAGGCGGCCGTGCGCGGTGATCACCTTGATGTTCTCGGCGGCGATCCTGGCGGTAATGTCGCGGGACTGAGCCCGGGCCAGGTCGGTGATCCGCTCGTACAGGCGCACGGCGTTGACCGTGTGCAGGCCGCCGCTGGCGATGCCGAGGCTCGGGCTCCGGTTGAGCAGCGTCATCGCGTTGGCGGTCTCGATGAGGGACTTGGAGGGTACGCAGTCGGTGAGCACGCAGGCGCCGCCGAGCCCGTCCGAATCGACGACGGTGACGTCGGCGCCGAGCTGGGCGGCTACGAGGGCGGCCTCGTAGCCGCCGGGGCCGCCGCCGAGGATCGCGATTCTCTGGCGTGGCAAAGTCACGGTAGGTAATTCTTCCCGGTCTATTGGTCGCAGTCAGGTATCAGGCGCAGGGCAATGCACGTCGCCCGGCGACGCGACGCCGTACGCTTGCCCCCGTGGCACTGTACGCGGCCTACGGCAGCAATCTGGACCCGGCACAGATGCTGCTGCGCTGCCCGCATTCACCGCAGCGTGGAACCGGGTGGCTGGAGGGCTGGCGGCTGACGTTCGGCGGGGAGGACATCGGCTGGGACGGTGCCCTCGCGACCGTGGTCGAGGATCCAGGCTCCCGGGTCTTCGTCGTGCTCTACGACGTATCCGAGGGCGACGAGAAGCAGCTCGACAAATGGGACGGTGTCACGCTGGGGTACTACCGTCGCGCCAAGGTGCGGGTGGAGACCCTGGACGGCGACGTCCTGGCCTGGCTGTACGTGCTCAACTTCTACGAGGGCGGGCTGCCGTCGGCGCGGAGCATCGGCATCCTGGCCGATTCGGCCGAGCGGGCCGGCGCCCCGGCCGACTACGTCGCGACGCTGCGAGCGCTGCCCTGCGCCAAGATGGGCGACTCGAACACGGCCTACGAGGGCCCCGAAGGCGCCGGAGGCCCGTAGCCCCGGCGCTTCTTTCATGATCGCGAAGGATCTTTAGTCCAGGCAGACTAAAGATCCTTCATGATCATGGTGAGCGCGGCTTTTCGAAGCAGATTTCGATGATCGCGAAGGGTTTGGTACTCCCCGCGGTACTAAATCCTTCGGGATCATGGAAAACCGGGATGCCGCGGGACCCGGCTCGGTCGGCTGGACGCACATCGGGCTCACTAGCCTCAGCCGTAACAGCACCGGCTGACTAGCGTGGAGGATCGGGACTACGTGGAGGATCCGGTACCCCCTGGGGTACCAAATGCTCCGTGTAGGCCAAATACTCCGCGTTATTTTCGCGGGTGGCTCAGATGAGGACGACGATCAGCAGGATCAGGGCCGGGATGAGCAGGGCGGCGAGAGCGCGGCGGCTCCAGGTGCTGGTGAGGGGTTCGG
>DAIOWL010001169.1:0-2317 GCA_036758545.1 Streptosporangiaceae bacterium
CGGAACGGGTAGAGCTGGGCGAAGAAGTAGACGAAGGCGGGGACCACGACGCGCTCCCAGCCGGTGGCCGTGCGCAGCAGGGCCATCTGCGAGACCAGGTCCCGGTCGTCGCCCTCGGCCGCGGCCACCAGGCGGCGCAGCGTGTCCGGCGTCTCCCAGGCGATGTCGGCGTCGGTGAACAGCACGTAGTCAGACGCCCCGGCCGCGCTCAGGCCCTGGGCCATGGCCCACACCTTGCCCGCCCAGCGCTCACCGGCAGGCGGCGGGACACCGGGGATCACCCGCAGCGCGCGGTGCCCCCGGGCCGAGCCGGCGATCCGCGCGGCCGCGTCGCCGGTGCCGTCGGTGCTGCCGTCATCGACCACGAGAACGGTCAGCGCTCCGGGATAGTCCTGTCCGAGCAGCGTCGGCAGCGTGACCGGCAGCATCGCGGCCTCGTTCCGGGCCGGGACGACCGCCACCACGTCCGGCCAGGCCCGCGGCTCGGCGGCGACGCGGGGCAGTCGCTGGCTGGTCCGCCAGAAGCTGCCGTGCGCCGCGACCAGGTAGACCCAGGCGACCGCGGCCGCGGTGCACGCGATGCTCAACGCCAGCATCCGGGCAGCTTCTCACATCGGCTGGCGCGAACCGCACGGCTGGCCTAACGCCGTCGTCAGGCTGCTGGCCGATCGCCGCGGGACGCTGACGTGCCATTCCGGCGTCAGGCGGCGCGGCGGTAGGCGGCGTGCACGCGGGTCGCGGGCATCTCCCGGACGGCGGGCGTGGCCACGGCCGACTGCGGCCTGGCGTCCCGGCGCCGCAGCACGAGCCACAGCGGGATCCCGGCCCACAGCGCGATGAACGGGACGGCCAGCAGTACGTTGATCCAGACCATGGTGGTCATGGCTACTCCTCTCGGTTGCACTCCTCTCGGTTGCACTGGCCACCCTGCCCGGCGCGGATCCGGATACCCGCCAGACGGCCTCTGCGCCCGTTATGAATCCGTGACATTTCCATGAATCGCCTCTGAGAGCGGTCAGCGGGGAATACGCCAGGCCGTCACGTCGCCGGCCGTCACGGCGGGCGAGCCGAGTATCACGGTGAGATAGCGGCCCAGCCGCGAGCCCGGCGTGGCCACCGCGACCACGGCCGACACCTTCCAGGCCCTGATCTGCTCCCGCATCGTCGTGTTGGTTACCGACTTGACCCGCAGGTTGCCGGTGGCGCTCGGGCGGGCGTTCGGCGCTCGCACGCCCGCCGCCTGGGGCGGGCTGGCCTGAGAGAAGACCCACATGGCGTTCAGGTACACGCTCGCGGGGGGCGTACCGGTCCCGTCGATGTAGCCGCGGCCGTGCGGGCCGGGGCCCATGAAGTACCCGCCGACCAGCGAGCGCGGCTCGCCCGTGTCGGCCTGCCAGCGCAGCGGCTCGGTGAAGGTGGACAGCGGGACCGGCACCACCAGGACGCTGGCGGAAGGGGGCAGCCGCAGCGCGGCGAACGCCGCCGACCAGCCGTGCGGCACCGGGGTGGCCGTGGCCGCGGGCAGCGGCTTCGGCACGATCGGCAGCGCGGCCAGGACCGCGGCGGCCAGCACCACCGCGGTCGGGCGCCATCCGGCCGATAGCCGGGACAGCCCCAGACACCGATGGCGGCGGGCGGCGAACGCGGCGAAGGCCGGGACGGCCGCGTCCACGGCGAAGGCCAGCAGCGCGGCGGCCGCGCCGTCCGCGACCAGGCAGAACCGGTCGGGCAGCGCCGATTCGAGCAGCGGCAGGCCCTGCAGCCAGTACCAGGGCAGCTTGATCGCCAGGTGGTGGTGCCCGCCGAACAGCAGGGTGCCGCCGAGCGAGAACACCCCGAGCACCACGCAGGCGACCGCGGCCGCCCGGGCCGGCAGCCGTCGCCAGCAGGCGATCGCGGCGCCCGCGAGCACCACGAGCAGCGGCCAGCCGAGGTAGCCCAGGTACTCGGGCAGCGAGCCCTGATACCGCGCGGCGGCGGCCGCGCTGCCCGCGGTGTGGAAGAGCTGGTACGACGAGGGGACCACGAAGGACGACAGGTCGTTCTTGAAGTAGTCCAGCATGAACGGGCTGCCGTGCTGGCGCAGCGGGCCGAAGAACTGCACCCACAGCGGGTAGCCGGCGATCACCGCGGTCACCCCCGCCGCCGTCGCCAGGCCGACCGCCATCCGCCTGGCCGCGGCCGGCACCGCGCGCGGGCGGCTGGCCGCGAGCACCGCGACGAGCACGACCCCGGCGATGGCCGTGACGGCGAGGATCTCCTCGGTGATGAACAGCTGCGCCGTCACCAGCAGCCCCAGCCACAGGCCGCCGCGCAC
>DAIOWL010001170.1:0-2317 GCA_036758545.1 Streptosporangiaceae bacterium
TCTCCTCCACGGTGGAGGGCAACGCGCTGACCTACGACGAGCAGGTGGCCAAGCTGCGTCTCATCGTCGAGACCGCCCGCGACATCTGGGGCAACTGAGCCGCGGGCTGGAATATTCGTTAGCTGCTTTCAGACCCCGCTCACATACTGGTGCTCTCGGGTACGCGCCGCGGCGTGCTGTCCGCCGCGGCCGGGCGGAGGGAGCTGCCACGGTGCGGATCACGGCGGGCTGGCCACTACGGCACCACCCGGACCAGGCAGCCCGGGCCGAACCCGGCTCCGAGGCCGACGAACTGACGGCGGAACTGACCGCTTCCTACTGGCGTGCCCACGACCAGCGGCTGGCCGAGACCGGCTTTTTCGCGATCGCCCGGCAGTTGCCCGGGCTCATCGGCCAGGCCATCCGGCTGGGCTGGCAGGCGAACCGCCGCGACACGGTCGCCACGATCGGGCTGAACCTGGTCTCCGGAATCCTCACCGGCTTCGCGCTGCTGGCCACCAACGGCGTGCTGGAGGCGCTGTTCGAGGAGGGCCCGACACCGGACCGGATCCGCGCCGCGCTGCCCTCGCTCATCCTGGTCGCCGCGGCCGTGGCGATCCGGGCCGGGCTGCAGGCCGCGGCGGGCTGGGCTCAGTCGAGGCTCCATCCGCAGGTGGACCGCGTCGTGGAGATCCGGCTCCTGGACCTCACGACCCAGGTCGAGCTGGCCGCCTTCGACGACGCCGAGTTCTACGACGCCATGCAGCGCGCCCGCGACCGGGGCCTCTACTCGGCTCCGCAGGTCGTGACCAACGTGCTCGACTGCGTCACCGGAGTCGCCGGGATCGTCTCGGCGGCACTGGTGGTGGCGGTGCTCCAGCCTGTCCTGCTCGTGCTGCTGCTGCTCGCCGAACTGCCCGGCGGCTGGGCCGCGGTCCGCGCGGCCAGGATCGGGTACATCACGAACTTCGCGCTGGCCGACAGCCACCGCAGGAAGTGGATCCTGACCGACCTGATGGCCGAGCGGCATACGGCCGCCGAGATGCGCTCCTTCACCTTGCGGCATTTCATGCTGGCCCGGGTGGCCCGCCTGGCCGCCTACGCACGGGACGCCCAGATGAAGGCGGCCGGCCGCCAGGCCCTGACCCGGGTCACCGCCCAGGCGGCTGGGGGCGTCGCCACCGCGGGGGTGTACACGGCGCTCGCGATCCTGCTGGCCGCCGGCACGCTGCCGCTCGCCGCCGCGGGTACCGCGGTCCTGGCCATCCGGTCCGCGCAGGCATCCCTGAACACGCTGCTCTACGCGGTTAACCAGTGCTACGAGGAAGGCCTGTACTTCTCTGACTATCTGGCCTTCTGTGCCGATGCGTACCGGCGGATACCCGCGCCGGGCACCGGCCCCTCCCCGGCGGATTTCGACCGGATCACCGCGGACGCCGTCACCTTCAGCTATCCCGGCTCTAGCCAGCCTGCGCTGCGCGAGGTGAGCATCGAGATCGGGCGGGGCGAGGTGGTCGCCCTGGTGGGTGAGAACGGATCAGGCAAGACCACGCTCGCGAAGATCCTCGCCGGCCTGTACCGGCCCGACAGCGGCACGGTGTACTGGGACCAGACCGCGATCGCCGATGTCGACCCCGAACCGCTGCGGGAGCAGATCGCCGTCATCGCCCAGGACCACGCCAACTGGCCGCTGACCGTACGCCACAACATCACCATGGGCCGCGCCGCGGAACCGGACGCGGTGGACCGGGCGGCCGCGGCCTCGGGGGCGGACACCGTGATCGGGAAGCTCCCTCGCGGCTACGACACGCTGCTCGACCGTCACTTCAAGGACGGCGCCGAGTTGTCCGGCGGCCAGTGGCAGCGAATTGCGGCCGCACGGGGCTTCTACCGGTCGGCCGCGTTGCTCATCATGGACGAGCCCACCGCCGCCCTGGACGCCCGGGCGGAGTACGCCCTGTTCAGCTCCATCCGCGGACACGCCAGGGACCGTAGCGTGCTGCTGATCACCCATCGGCTGGCCAGCGTCAAGCATGCGGACCGGATTTACGTGCTGCGCGACGGGCAGGTCATCGAGCAAGGGGTGCACGCCGACCTGCTCGCGCTAGGCGGCCAGTACGCCGAGCTGTTCACCCTGCAGGCCGCCCAGTACCACCTGTGACGGTCACCGTCGCCGCCGCTTGGCCCGCTACTTCCCGGCCCGATTATCCCGGCGCGCTAGGGGAAGCAGCATGGGCATGCTTGCCATCATCGCGGCGATCATTTTCGCCATCGCCTGGATTCTCAATGCCACCGGCACCGCCACCAACGCGTGGTTCTCGGTAACCGATCTGTTCCT
>DAIOWL010001171.1:0-2314 GCA_036758545.1 Streptosporangiaceae bacterium
CCGACGCCGTGTCGCTGCTGGTCCGGCCGGACGGCCAGCGGGCCGAGCGCGATAACGGGGTCCCGGCCGACGTGCCCCCGGGTGCCCAGCACGTGGCCGATAACCTCGCCCGCGGGGGTGACCGCCACCAGGGACAGCGCCGGAATCCAGGCGGGGCCGGCCCGGAGTTCGTCGATCAGCCGGGCCTCGGCCGGAATCTGGCCCGGCGGCCGCCGGGAGGCGAACGCGGCGGCGGTGACGGCGCGGATGGAGTCGACGTCGGGTTCGGTCTCGCGTCGGATCAGCACGCGGTCACGATGGCCCGCCGCCGCCCCTGGACGCAACCGGATTTCCGGGTCAGGTCAGCGAGCGCACGTCCGCGACGTCGTACTCGGCCACCGAAGCCCCGAGCATCGCGGCGCTCTGCTCGTCGGAGGGGCCGCTGCCCCGGAACGCCTCGACGGCCGCCTGCGACTCCCAGCGCTCGAATATGTCGATACGACCGGCGTCCACCAGATCCGCGGTGATGGAGAAGTCGAGGCAGCCGGGTGCGAGACGGGCCTGTTCCACGACGCTGACACAGTCCGCAAGGTAGGACTCGCGCTGCTGCGGTTCGACGACGATATGCCCCGCGACGATTACCATCTGCTGTCCCTCCGCTGAGTTCGGTCGGCCATTGCTGACAATGACCATCGACCGAGGCCGAACTCATCGGTCTAGCTCTGGAACGACTGGCTTACAGGCCGGCCGAGCCGTCGATGGCCTCGCGGAGAAGGTCGGCGTGCCCGTTGTGGCGCGCGTACTCCTCCACGAGGTGCTGCCACATCCACCGCACCGAGGTGGTCTTCTCCCGGAACGTGACCGTGTCGTCCAGCTTCAGGCCCTCCAGCGCGGCATCGACGGCGCGGCACTCGGCCCGGTAGCGCTCGACGTCCTCCTCGGCGCCGGCCGGATCCGCCTCCACGAAGTCCGCGTCCGGGGCATCGGAGCGGTAGTACAGGTCGGGTACCTTCTCACCGCGGAAGAGCTGCCTGACCCACCCGCGCTCGGTATCGCTCATGTGCCGGACCAGGCCGAGCAGAGAGAGGTTCGACGGCGGCACGGCGCGCCTGGCCAGCCGCTCGGCATCCAGCCCCGCGCATTTGCGCAGCAGGGTGGCCCGGTGCCAGTCGAGCCAGTCGCGGAGCATCTCCCGCTCGGGTTCATTGCGGCGCGCCGGATAGTCCTCCGAACGCCCGACGTCGGGTGCGATCCAGGTCACGGCGGCAGCCTATGCCCGGGCTTAGCCCATGCTCAACGCTCCGGCCAGAACGGGTCACGGCCGATGAAGCCCAGCAGCCTGGTCTGGGTATCCGCGTCGCCGGGTACCTCGACCCGGGGGCCGTACTGGCCGGAGGCGCGCATGACCTGCTCCATCTGCTCCATCCCGCCGAGGAGCTGAGCGCAGAAGCCGGGATCCAGCCGGTCGTCCTGGCCGGTGGCCCGGGACAGATCCCAGGTGTGCATGAACACGTCGGCGGTGTAGAACTGGTCGATCGCGGCCGCCAGGGGCAGGCGGCCGATGTGCGGGTTGGCGAGTTCGCGGTGTGCCGTCTCCGGGTCGTCCAGCACCGCCTGCACGCCGTCGCAGTGAACCTGCCACGCGGCGACCGGGTTCTCGTCCACCGACGGTCCGCGGGGCAGGTCGATTCCGGCGCCGGAGGCCAGGAACGCGGGAAACCAGTCGGTCAGGTGACGAACCACGTCGCGGGCGGCCCACCCCGGGACCGGCGAGGGCGTGTCCCAGGAGCGGGTAGCGCGGACGCGTTCGGTGAACAGGCCCGCCACCTGCTGGTGCCGCTCGGCCGGGCGGTCAGATAGCGCCATCGGCGAGCATCCTGTCCAGCTTGGCGTAACCCTCGTCGACGCCGACCTCCATGCCGCTGCGCAGCCACGCGTCGCGGCTGTCGAAGCTGTCGACCAGCGACTGCGTCCGCAGCCGCGTGCGGCCGTCGCCCAGGTCCTCGAACCACAGCGTCTCCAGCGCGACTCCGTCGGGATCGCCCTCGAACGTGAAGGTCTGCACGATACGGTCCGGCCGAACCTCGTGGAAGCAGCCGTAAAACGCGTACTCCGCGCCGTCGTGCACCGAGACGTACCGCCAGCTACCGCCGGTCTGCGCATCCCAGTGCTCGATCCGGGTGGTCATGGCGTCGGGACCCACCCACCGGGCGAACAACGCGGGATCGGTGTGGGCGCGGAACAGCTGCCCTGGTGTGGCCGCGAAGTCACGAGTCATCCGGATGACCGGCAGCTTCGGGTCGGCTTCGATGACCGTCTCCGTGATCTTGTTCAT
>DAIOWL010001172.1:0-2309 GCA_036758545.1 Streptosporangiaceae bacterium
GGCGTAGACGATCGCGTCGACCTCGTACTCCTGCTCGCCGGTGCGCACGCCGCGCGGGGTGATCTCCTCGATCGGCACGGCCCGCGCGTCCAGCAGCGTTACGTTGTCCCGGTTGAAGGCCTCGTAGTAGCCGTTCTCCAGCGGCGGCCGCTTGGTGAAGAACGGATGGTCCTTAGGCGCCAGCAGCTCCGCGACGGCAGGATCGGTGACGATCTCGCGGATCTTGCCGCGGACGAACTCGGAGACCGTATCGTTGCTCGCCCTATTGACCAGGTAGTCGCTGAACGTCTCCAGGCCCATGTAGAACCCGCCCTTGGCCCAGGCCGCCTCGAAGATGGGCTGCCGTTCCTCTGGCGAGTAGTCCACCGCGGACCGCTCCACGATCTGATAGGGCAGCCCGAATCCGGACTCGCGGGCCTTCTGCCATAGGTCCTTGTAGTCGGCCTTGACTTCCGCCGAATAACCGGGTTCCAGCGGCCGGTTCCGGCCGGGGATGTCGTAGTTGGGCGTGCGCTGGAAGACCCAGACGTGCGCCGCCTGCTTGGCGATCTCCGGGACGGCCTGGACGGCCGTGGCCCCGGTGCCGATCACCGCGACGCGCTTGCCGGTGAAGTCGACGCCCTCGTGCGGCCACGCGCCGGTGTGATAGCTCTGGCCCGCGAAGGTGTCGAGGCCCGGGAACTTCGGAGTGTTCGTCGAGGACAGGCAGCCCACCGCGGTGACCAGGAACCGGGCCGAGGCGGCGCCGCCGTCGGCCAGCCGGACGTCCCAGCGATTGCGCTCCGGGTCGTAGACGGCGGAGACCACTCGCGCGTTGAACTGGATGTCCCGGCGCAGGTCCATCTTGTCCGTGACGAACTCCAGGTAACGGAGGATCTCCGGCTGGGCGGCGTAGCGCTCCGACCAGTCCCACTCGCCGAGAATCTCCTCGGACATATGGTCGGTGAACATGTAGTAGACGCTCTCGCTGTCGCACCGCGCGCCCGGGTAGCGATTCCAGTACCAGGTCCCGCCCACGCCGCCGCCCTGTTCGTAGACCCGGACGGACAGCCCCTGCTTGCGCAGCGAATGCAGCATGTACAGGCCGGAGAAGCCCGCGCCCACCACGATCGCGTCGAATTCCGGCGCCTGTCCTTCCGTCTGCGGTGCCATGGTCGTCTGGTTCTCGCTCATCGAAGCGCCTCTCCAGCCTCGCCGTGTCCGGTCGGCAGAGTCAGGCGGCGGCCTCGATGGCTCGGCGGCCTCGTGGCCCCATAGCCTCGGCGGCTCGGCGGCCTCCATAGCCTCGGCGGCAGGACGACAGCCCGTGCACCGCCTGGGCTCATCTGCCTTGGCTCGACTGTAAAATGCATCCTGCATCAGGTCAATGACCGGTGTTCCCCCTCCTCCCGCGATGACGATCCGCGGGAAAACTCGCTGGCGGCCGCCAGCGCCGCGGGCTTGGATAAGGCTCATGCAGCTGGATCTCGGCCACGGCCTGCACATGCGTGTCCTGGCCACGGACGATGCCGCCCTGCTCGCGGAGGCCACGACCGAGGAACAGGACCCGGCCCTGTGGGGTCCTCGTCCCGCGGGACCCTACTCGCTGCGCGACGCGCAGGCGGCGCTGTCGGCATGGGATCCCGCCGCGGGAGGCCAGTTCTCCATCGGCATCCTGCGCGGCCGGCAGCTTCTCGGCGCGGTCGGGCTGATGCCTGACCGGCCGGGAAGCGCCGAGCTGGCCTACTGGGTGCGACCCGGGCAGCGGGGCCGGGGCATCGCCGCGCAGGCCGTACTGGCTACCACGCCGTGGGCCCACCGGAGCCTGGGCATCCCTCGGATCTGGCTGGAGATCCAGCCCGCCAACGAGCCGTCGCTCCGGGTCGCGCGGCGGGCCGGCTACCGCTTCGAACAGCGTCTTCCCCGGCACTGCCGCGACTGGGCCTGTGACGATGCCGAACATGACTCATGGCACGACTGCCTCATCTGGGCCCACGAATGGTCCGCGAAATAACGTGAGCCCGACACCAGCCCAGCCGACGAGATGCCCCCGCACCAGATGCCACACCTGTCACAGCAACGATGATTGCGGATCGTTACATCCCTCATAGGGGAGGGTCCCAAATCCAAAAATCTACTTCATGGCCGCCGACTCACCATCGAATCGACGATCCAGCTCTGACAGTGGGCCACGGATAATAGCCGCTCCCCGCCGCCATCCGAATCACGGAACCAGCACGCCAAAGGAGGCGGGCCGCCCACCCACCCCCAAGCGACCCCGATTCGCCACGCGCCCGCCTCCGCAGCGAACGCCAGCAACGCTGGGGCCG
>DAIOWL010001173.1:0-2306 GCA_036758545.1 Streptosporangiaceae bacterium
GCGCTCGGCCGCCGCGCCCGCGCCCTGGCCAGCGGCGAGGGCGACGGCCGGGCCGTCACCCGGGCCGCCGCCGTGGAGCAGGACGCCCAGGACGCCCTGGCCGAGGCCGTCACCGACCTGACCGCGGAGACCGGCAGCCTGGTCGAGGCGCTGGACGACCTGGGCGAGCCCGCCGCCTATTCGCGGGCCGGCTACACCAGGATGCACGGGCTGGCCGGTGAGCTGCGGCGGCTCCGCGCGCACATCGGCCGCCCGCTCGCCGACCTGACCGCCGAGGCGGAGCGCGTGCTCGGCCTGGACATCGAGGTCGCCGCGCGGCCCGGGGTGGACCCGGTGGCGGCGCGCGCCGACCTGGACGCCTTCACCGACGTGGCGGACGCGTTCACCGGCGAGGGCGCCGAGCCGACCCTGGGCGCGTTCCTGGCCTACCTGACAGCGGCCCAGCAGGAGGAGTTCGGCCTGGAGACCGGGCGGGTCGGCGACTCGGACTCGGTCAAGCTGCTCACCGCGCACGCGGCCAAGGGCCTGCAGTGGCCGGCCGTGTTCGTGCCCGGCCTGGCCATGGGGGAGCGGTCGCAGGTGTTCCCGGCCCGGCCGCGGGTGTCCACCCGGTGGACCGACAACCCGCGGCTGATCCCGTTCGGCTTGCGCGGGGACGCCGGAGACCTGCCGGAGCTGCTCGGCCTCGACGCTGCCTCGCTCGAGGCCTTCGGCGAGGCATGCGCGGCCAGGGACCTGTCCGAGGAGCGCCGGCTGATGTACGTGGCCGCCACCCGGGCCGCGTTCTGGCTGGGCTGCTCGGGCTACTGGTGGGGCGAGGGCGGCAGCAGCCGGCTGGGACCCTCGCCGTTCCTGGAGGAGGTGCGCAAGTCCGGCGTGGCCGAGGTCTCGGCGTGGGCCGATGCGCCGGAGCCCGGCGCGGAGAACCCGCTGCTCGCCGGCGTGGACGCGGCCGACTGGCCGGTCACCCCGGCGGGTCAGCGCTACGAGGCGGTCCGCGAGGCCGCCGCCCTGGTCGAGGCGGCCCTGGCTCAGCCCACGGCCACGCCGGAGTCCGGGGACCTGCATACCCGGGACCGGGAACTGGCCGAGGCCTGGGAGCTGGACGCCGGCCTGCTGCTGGCCGAGCGGGCGCAGCGCCGGGGCGACGGCGCGACCCAGGTGCCGCTGCCCGCCAGGCTGTCGGTGTCGTCGCTGGTGACGCTGGCCCGGGACCCGGCCGAGCTGGCCCGGCAGGTGCGCCGGCCGATGCCGCGCCCGCCGGCCCGCCAGGCCCGCCGCGGCACGGCCTTCCACCAGTGGCTGGAGCAGCGGTACGGCCAGCAGCTGCTCATCGACGACAACGCGCTGTTCGGTCCGGAGGACGACGACACGGCAGAGGGCGACCTGGCCGCGCTCCGGTCCAGGTTCGAGCAGGGCGAGTGGGCCGAGCGCTGGCCGCAGGCGGTCGAGGTGCCGTTCGAGACCCTGGTCGGTGGTCGGCTGGTCCGCGGCCGGATCGACGCGGTGTTCGCCGACGCCCCCGGGGGCGGCTACGACGTGGTCGACTGGAAGACCGGCCGTCCGCCCGGGTCCGAGGCCGAACGGCACGCGGTATCCGTCCAGCTCGCGGCCTATCGCCTGGCCTGGGCGGCGCTGGCCGGGGTGCCGGTCGCCGACGTCCGGGCCGCGTTCTACTACGTGGCCCACGACCAGACCGTCCGCCCGGCCGACCTGCTCGACGAGGCCGGCCTGGCCGCGCTGATCGAGCAGGTCCCAGCCGAGGCCTAGACGTGTTCCGAGAGCAGGACGGCCAGCGTCCCCGGTTCCAGCGCCTCGAACACGTGCGCCACGTCGCCCGGGTACCTGATGTAGTCGCCCGGTCCGAGCTCCGCCGGCTCGCCGGTCACCCCGACCAGGGCCCGGCCGGCTCCGATCACCACGTGCTCGACCACGCCGGTGTTGTGCGGCTCGGACACCCGCGGGTGTCCCGGGTCGGCCTGGATCCGGTAGATGTCGCGGCGCGCACCCGGCGGGCACGCGGCCAGCAGGGTGGCCAGGTAGTCGGCTTCGGCCGCGGCGATCGTGGGACCCTCGTGGGCCCGGATCACCTGGGTGTACGGCCGGGGCGGGTCGAGCAGCCGGGAGAACGGCACGTCCAGCGCGACGCAGATCGCCCATAGCGTCTCCACGCTGGGATTGCCGGTCCCGGACTCCAGCTGGGACAGCGTGGACTTGGCGATCCCGGCCCGGCGGGCCACCTCGGTGAGCGACAGCCCGGTCCGGCGCCGCTCCCGGCGCAGCGAGGCCGCGATGACCTCCAGCGG
>DAIOWL010001174.1:0-2304 GCA_036758545.1 Streptosporangiaceae bacterium
GTGAGCGGCATGAGCGGATGCTGGGCCGGCTGACAGCGCGTTTGCTTGCCGGCGCGCGGATCCAGGACGGGGAGAATGTTCTCGACGTCGGGTGCGGCTGCGGTGATGCGACCATCCTCGCGGCGCGCGCCACCGGCAGCGGGCATGCTCTGGGCGCGGACTTTTCCCGGATCCAGGTAGCCGAAGCGCGCCGGCTCGCCGCTGCCGCCGGCGTCGCTAACATCAGGTTCGAGGTCGCCGACGCCCAGGTGCACCCGTTCGGGGCCGGGGTCTTCGACGTGGTGCTGAGCAACTTCGGTGTGATGTTCTTCGAGGACCCGGCGGCGGCGTTCGCCAACCTGAGGAAGGCGCTGCGGCGCGGCGGCAGGCTGGCGTTCGTCTGCTGGCGCACCCGCGATGAGAACCCCGTGTTTACCATCGGGTTCGCGGAGGCCGCGGCGGGGCTCGGCCTCCGCGAGCTGCCTGGGCCGGGTGCTGCTTTCTCCCTGGCCGGGCTCAGCCCGGCACAAGCCGCCGAGCTGACCGGACAGGTCCGGGACCGCCTGGTGGCGTACGCATCGCCAGATGGCGTGGTCATGCCCGGCGCGGCCTGGCTAGTCACGGCCCAGGCTGTATGAACACGATTCCCGTAAGAGCATCTATGTCACATCCGGCCGACCACCACACGCGTGACTCACCCGTTTTGTGCAGATAAATGGCGGGTAAATGAGCTGCGTGCCTGCCCGCGCGCTATTTCATACCGCGCCGCGCTGTGTGGAGATCAGGGAACTGCCCACACCGCGGCCCGCGGCCGGTGAGGTCCTCGTCCGCACCGTGTGCTCGGGCATCAGCGGTGGCACCGAACGGCTGGTGTACCGCGGCGAGGTCCCGGCCGAGCTGGCGCTGGACGACACGATCGACGCGCTTGGCGGTACCTTCTCCTATCCCTTCGCCTATGGGTACGCGTGTGTCGGCGAAGTAGCGGAGTCCGGCCAGCAGGTTTTCGCGTTCCATCCGCACCAGGACATATTTGCGGCGCGGGCTAGTGAACTGATTCCGCTGCCCGGCATCGATCCCGCGTCCGCCACCTTGCTGCCGCTGGTCGAGACGGCGCTGCAGGTGACGCTCGATGCGGGGACCGGATACCGGGACCGGGTCATCGTGCTCGGGGCCGGCGTGCTCGGGCTGCTGACCGGCCTGCTGTTGCAGCGCTCCGGGTGGCGGCCGCTGATTGCCGAGCCGCTCCAGTGGCGCCGCGCCGTCGCCAGCAGCCTCGGCGTCACCACCGCGGCGCCGGCGGAACTGGTGAACGAGGAGGTTCCGCTGGTCATTGACGCCAGCGGTAACCCGGATGCGCCAGCGATGGCCCTGGACATGCTGGCCCACGAGGGGACCCTGCTGGTCGCGTCGTGGTTCGGTGCCAAACCCGTGGTCCTGCCGCTCGGCGGCGCCTTCCACCGGCGGCGCCTGACGATTCGCAGCACGCAGGTCTCCACGGTGCCGGCCCGGCTGTCCGGGACCTGGAGCCGGTCTCGGCGCCGCCAGGAGACCGTTGAGCTGCTGGGCGAGCTACCGTTGGCACAGCTGTGCACTCACGTCTTCGAATTCGGTGACGCCGCCGACGCGTTCCGAGCCGTGGACCAGGGGAAACCCGGGCTGATGCATGCCGTTCTCAACTACGACAGGAGTGCTGCCGGTGACCTGTGAAGTCGGGCTGAGCCGAAGCGTCCGCGCTTTCCACATCATGCCGGGACTGCCCGGGCCAGAGGGGGAACTCCATGATCATGACTACCGGATCGAGATCGTGGTGGACCGCGAGCAGCTCGACGGGCGGGGCATGGTCTGTGACCTGGATGTGCTGGAAGCGGCGCTCACCGAGCTGACCAGCCGGGTCGAAGACCGCAACCTGGAGGAGATACGCCCAGCCGAGGCCGAGGCGGTCACCGTCGAGGTGTTCGCCCGCTGGGTGCATGACACCCTCTCGCCCGCCGTAGCTGCCGCAGGCGGCGAAACACTGGCCGTGCGAGTCTGGGAAACTCCCGTCGCGTTCGGCGGATACCGCGCACGGTGCTGACACCGGCTGAACCGTTCTGCTGGCATCTTCGTGTTGTCATAGGAACACACACTTCGTCACCATCGCGGGGGCAGCCATATGACTCTGGGCTGGGATAACCCCACAGCAGATCCCACCACCACTGTCCTGCTGCGGCACGGCGATACCCAGCTATCGCCTGAACACCGCTTCAGCGGGCTGCGCGACCTCCCGCTCAGCGCCAACGGCACCCGGCAGGCCAAGGCCGCCGCCGGCCGCCTCGCCAGCGGCGC
>DAIOWL010001175.1:0-2302 GCA_036758545.1 Streptosporangiaceae bacterium
CACCCTGGCGGTTGCGATCGCGCTCGTCCCGTTCCTGGCCCGGCCGCTCGCCGCGACGGGGATCGGATATGCCGTCCTGGCGGGCTGGTCGCGGGTGTACCTGGGGGTGCACTATCCCCTAGACGTCCTCGGCGGAGCAGGTATCGGCATGGCGGCGGCAGGTGTGATATTGCTGGCGCTCCGGACACTGCTCCGCCACGCAGGCCGAGCAGCGAACGGTCACAACGCCGCCACGGAAGTCCGGGCCCCCGAGGCTGGTGTGGAGCCCCGTCGAGGGCGCAAGAGCCGCCGGTCCGGGCCTGGAAGGGTATGAGCATCAGAATGCTGCGACTGCCTGCTCCAGGCCGGCACGTCAGGTGGGGTAGGGCCGGTCCTCGACGACGCGTTTCATCACGATGGTGGAGGTGAGCCGCTGCACGCCGGGCAGCGCGCCGAGCTTCTCGTCCCGCAGCGCCTGGTAGGCGGCCAGGCTGGCGGTGGCCACCCGGATCAGGTAGTCGGGGTCGCCGAACAGCCGTTCCGCGTGCCGGACCTCCGCGATGGCGGCCAGGGCCCGCTCGAACTCGGCGATGGTGGAGGCGTCCTCGCGATCCATGATCACATGCACGAGCACCTCGAAACCGAGGCCGATCGCCTCCGGGTCGATGACGGCCCGGTACCCGCGGATCACCCCGGTCCGCTCCAGTTCGCGCAGCCGCCGGTGACACGGGGCCACGCTGAGCGCGACACGCTGCGCGAGCTCGGTGACGGTGAGCCGACCCTCGGCTTGAAGCACAGCAAGGATCTTCCGGTCGATCGCATCCACCTAGAAGATTATTGCGCATATCAACGCCTAGCGGCATAGATAAGCAACCATATTTGGGCAGATCAGACGTAGTTTTGCTGGTATGACCGACCTGCTCGGCGCCGCTCCCATCGTCGCCGCCGGATTTGCCGTCCCGCAGTTCCTCCCGCAGATCCGCAAGCTCCTCACCACCCGGGACATGGCCGGCGTCTCCCCGTCCTGGGCCGCGCTGACTAGCGTCAACAACGCCGCCTGGCTCACCTACTTCACGCTGTCGCGGTACTGGACCGCGCTCATCCCTTCCGTGTCCGCCACCCTCCTGGCTGGCACGCTCGCGATCCTGCTCCTCCGCCGCCGGCGACTGGGGCCGCGGCCGGCCGCCCTGATCACCGCGTGGGCGATCACCCTCGCCGCCGCGGGTGCGACCGCGGGCCGGGCCGGCCTGGGCACGCTGCTCACCGCGGCGTTCCTGCTCCAGGTCATGCCGTCGCTCTGGACCGCCTACCGAACCCCCCGGCCCACCGGCATTTCCAGCGGGACCTGGCTGCTCATCCTGGGCGAGCTCACCTGCTGGCTGACGTTCGGCCTGCACACCGCCGACCCGCGGCTGGTCACCCTCGGCGCGAGCGGCATAATCGTCAGCACTCTCATGCTCGCCCGGATCTACCGGGCCGCGAGAGAGCCCCTGCCCGCGAGCGGATGACCCTGGAGTTGCCATGCAGATCAGCGGATCGGTCGCCCTGGTCACCGGGGCCAACCGGGGACTGGGCCTGGCCTTCGCCCGGGAACTGGTCCGCCGCGGCGCGGCCAAGGTCTACGGCGCCGCCCGCGACCCCGGCAAGGTCACCGAACCCGGCGTCCAGCCGGTCGCCCTGGACATCACCGGCGGCGATCAGGTGGAACGGGCCGCCGCGCAGTGCGCTGACGTCAGCCTGCTGGTGAACAACGCCGGGGTGCTGCGGTACAGCACGTTTACCAGCGCGCCGGACCTGGACGCCGCGCGGCAGGAGATGGAGACCAACTACTTCGGCACGCTGCGCATGTGCCGGGCGTTCGCGCCGGTGCTGGCCGCGGCCGGCGGCGGCGCGATCGTCAACATGCTGTCGGTGACCAGCTTCTTCACCAACCCGTTCGACGCGTCCTACGGCGCCTCCAAGGCCGCGGAGTGGTCGCTGACCAACGGCGTCAGGCTCGAGCTCCACCACCAGGGCACCCTGGTCGTCGCCGTGCACGCCGGCTTCATCGACACCGAGATGGCCGCGCTGGCCAGCGCGCCGAAGATCAGCCCGGAATCGGTCGCCGGCCAGGTCTTCGACGCGGTCGAGGCCGGCCAGGTCGAGGTGCTGGCCGACGAGCGGTCCCGGGACATCAAGGCCAAGCTGTCCCGCGACCACGAGCTCATCTACCCGCCCATCCAGGAATTCTGGGACGCCGCGGTCAGCGGCACCAGCTGACCCCACCGAGCAGTGCGCTGACCGCTTCCCGGGGAGCGTCGGGAGGCGGCCAGCTTGCTCTACT
>DAIOWL010001176.1:0-2297 GCA_036758545.1 Streptosporangiaceae bacterium
CTGGTCAGCTGGGCGCGCGAGCGGCTGGCCGGGTTCAAGTGCCCGACCGGCGTCACGGTCGCTCCCGAACTGCCCCGCAACGCGACCGGCAAGGTCTTGCGGGCTGAGCTACGCGCGCCCTTCTGGGCCGGCCGCGACCGCCAGGTGTCATGACGACGGTCCGCTCGGAGAAGGCCACCCGTAAGGGCCGGCAGACCGACGAGGCCTTCCGCGAGGCGGCCCGGCTCGTGTTCGCCCGCGACGGCTACCTCAACGCCAAGATCAGCGACATCGCCGCGGCGGCCGGGCGGTCGGTCGCGTCCTTCTACAACTACTACGACACCAAGGCGGACCTGCTCATCGCGCTGGCCGAGGAATTCCACGCCGAAGCCTCCCAGCTGGCCGCCCTGCCGTACCGGGCCGGCCTGTCCGGCGAGGAGGCGCTCCGCGAGGCCGTGGCGGGCTTCTGGCGCACGTACGCCAAGCGGCGCGGCGAGCTGATCGGGATCTTCCAGGCGGCCATGGTCGAGGGCCGCTTCCGGGACCGCTGGCTTGAGCTGCGCGGTGAGGCCATCACCCGGATCGCCACCGCCGTCAGGAAGGCGCAGGCGGACGGCTACTGCCCGGGTGTCGACCCGGTCATGACGGCCTCGGCCCTGTCGGCCATGCTGGAGCACTTCTGCTACATCTGGCTCGGGCAGGGCGGCGAGAAGGACGTGCCGTTCGACGACGACCTGGCCCTGAACGCGCTGTGCACCATCTGGGTCAGGGCCGTCTACTGGCGTCCGGAGGCGCCCGGTGGTCCCGCCGCTGACGCAGACGCTCCGGCCGGATGCTAGCCGACAGGCGCCGGAACGGGATGATGTAGTACAGCGCGATGGCCAGGAATCCGATAACGGCGACGATCGGGAAGAACAGCCCGATCACGATGAGGACTACGTAACCTCCCAGGCCGGGGGTGAGGCGCTGGGTCAGCAGCTCGATCTCCTCGTCGCGCAGGTCCGGCCGGACCAGCTTGGCCCGGACCGCGTACCGCCACAGGACCAGCAGCATCGTGGTCGCCAGCACCAGGACGATGCCGTAGAAGGTCACCGCGACGCGTTCGGCCTTATCAGTGTGGATGTATTCCGCGACCAGCCGGGTGGGGAACGGGAGGAACGAGACGATGAGCAACAGCAGCAGGTTCAGCCGGACGAACGCAGGGTCGGCGCGGTCGAGGTACTCGGTGATCGCGTTGTGCCCCAGCCAGGCCGCGCCGATGGTGGAGAAGCTGGCCACGTAGGCCAGGTAGGAGGGCCACAGGCCGCGGATCGCCGCCCCCAGATCCTGGCCGGCCGTCGCGGAGCCCGATGTCCAGGACCAGCAGGGTGATGGCGATGGCGAAGACACCGTCGCTGAAGGCCTCCAGCCGCCCGGTCCTGAACCCCCGGCGCCGCGGCTGCGACGACGCCTCCTCCGGCGGCGGCTCCTCAGTGCTCATCGCCTGACTCTAAACCCGCCGGTCTCGGCTTTACCCCGGCCCGCGGTCACTCCTGCGGCCTGGTGCGCGGGCGGCCGGGCCTGCGCATCTCTCCCGCCTTGCTCGGCAGCCGCCCCGCGTCGGCCAGCGCGCGCCGCAGCAGGAACTCGATCTGGGCGTTGGTGCTGCGCAGCTCGTCAGCGGCCCACCTGGCCAGGGCGTCGTGAACGGCTGGGTCCAGCCGCAGCAATATGCCCTTGCGCTCGCTCACCGCGTTACCGTGCCAGCCGTTACTGGTAGAGCCGTCACTGGTAGAGGGAACCGGTGTTGACGACCTGCTGGGTGGCCTGCTCGCTGCACAGCACCACGAGCAGGTTGGACACCATGGCGGCCTTCCGCTCCTCGTCCAGTTCTACCACGTCCTCCTCCTGCAGCCGCCGCAGCGCCAGCTGCACCATGCCCACCGCTCCCTCGACGATCCGCGTCCGCGCCCCGACCACGGCGTTCGCCTGCTGCTGGCGCAGCATGGCCTGGGCGATCTCCGGGGCGTAGGACAGCCGGGTCAGCCGCGACTCGACGATCGTCACCCCGGCCAGCCGGACCCGGGCCGCGATCTCGTCCGACAGGCGCTGGGTGATCTCGTCGGCGTTGTCGCGCAGCGACAGCCCGCCGTCGGCCCCGCTCGTGTAGGGGTAGCTGGACGCGGTATGCCGGACCGCGGTCTCGGTCTGGATGGCCACGAACTGGATGAAGTCGTCGACCGCGTACAGCGCCTGGGCCGTGTCCTTGACCTGCCAGACGACCACGGCGGCGATCTCGATCGGGTTGCCGTCGGCGTCGTTGACCTTGGCCTGCGCCG
>DAIOWL010001177.1:0-2293 GCA_036758545.1 Streptosporangiaceae bacterium
GGGGATGCTCCCGGAACGGTCACGTGCCAGACTCGTGCCCGGCAAAGGAGTGCTCTTGAGCGTGCACGAGGATCCGGGCGTCGCGGGCGATATCGTCTCAGCAGTTCAGCAGGGCCCGCGGTGAGCGCCTGGGCGGGGGTGGCGGTCGCCGTGACGCTCGGCGGCTACGCGCTGGTGTCAGCGCGGCTCTCCAGGACCATTGTGTCCGGGCCGATGATCTTCGTCGCGGCTGGGCTGGTGCTCGGGCCGCTTGGGTTGGGCCTGCTCACCTTCGGCAAAGACGCCGAGCCGGTCAAGGTACTGTTCGAGGCCACGCTCGCTTTGGTGCTGTTCACCGACGCGCTGTCGGTTCAGTCGAAGGCACTACGCCGTGATGACTTCCTGCCGATCCGGCTGCTCGCCGTTGGCCTTCCGCTCACCATCGCCCTCGGCTGGCTGTTCGCCTGGCTGCTGCTGCCCGGCCTGAATATCTGGGAGATGGCGCTGCTTGGTGCCATCCTGGCGCCGACCGACGCTGCTCTTGGCCAGTCGGCGATCTCCAATCCGGGTGTTCCCGCGGTGGTCCGCCAGGGGCTTAACGTCGAAAGCGGCCTCAACGACGGGATGTCGCTGCCGTTCTTCGTGTTGTTCCTGGCCGCTGCGGCCGGCCACGAATCGGCCCAGGGACCGGGCGAGGCGTTCTTCCGCGCTCTGGTGCTCAGCACCGTGGTCGGCGCGGCGGTAGGGTGGGGCGCCGCGATGGCGCTGCGCTGGTCGGCGGCCGTGGGCTGGGTCGAGGGACAGTGGCGGCACATCTTGGTGATCGCCGCGGCTATGGCAGCCTACGGGCTGGCGGTCGTCACCGAAGGCAGCGGCTTCATCGCGGCCTGGGTCGCTGGCCTCGTTTTCGGTACCGTGCTGCGCTCCGCCACGGACACGCCGCGCTCCGCCGCGGCCGACCCTCAGCCGGACCTTCGTGACACCGCGGGACTGGCCGAGGACCTCGGCGGGCTGCTGGTCGCGGTGAGCTTCGTGGTATTCGGCGCCGTGCTGCTTGATCCTGCGTTGCAGCACCTGAGCTGGCGGATCGTCGTCTATGCGGTCGCCAGCCTCACGGTGGTACGGATGCTGCCGGTCGTCGTCGCCCTGGTGCGCAGCGGCCTGCGCCGGCCCACGGTGGCGTATATCGGCTGGTTCGGCCCGCGAGGGCTCGCCTCCATCGTGCTCGGCCTCATCACCCTGGAGGAACACATCCCCGGCGTCGAAACGGTCTCGGCTGTTATCGCCGTGACCGTCGGGATCAGCGTCTACGCCCATGGCGCCACGTCGGTTCCCCTGGCCGCCCGGTACGCGGCCTGGTGGTCGAGGATGTCCGCAAGCCAGCCCGGCCGCGAGGGTGCCGCTGTCAGAAACCGCGACAAGCGTCCGCGCCTCGGCTTCCGCGGCCACCCAGCTGAACTACCGCCTGTCCCGGGAGAGCCGTAAGGAGCATGCCTTGACCACGATCCACCTCAGCCAGACGACCACCGCGACGCCCGAGCAGTTCGTCGCCGGGCTCACCGACTTCGGGCCGGGGCGCTCCAAGCTCTTCGGCAACAGCGCCGACGGGTACCTCAAGGTGCATTCCCGGGGCCCCGGCCAGGCCGACGTCACCGAGGGCTCGCGCGGCGTCTGGGAGCGCCTGCACTACGACTGGTCCGACCCCAACCGCGTCGTCATGACCACCACCGACTCCAACGTGTGGGGCGGCGGCTCGGGGCACACCTATACCCTCACCCGGCAGCCCAGCGGGACGACCGAAGTCGACGTCGTCGTTGTCCGCGAGGGCAAGAACATCAAGGGGCGCCTGATCGCCATCGTGGTCAGCATCATCGGCAAGCAGTTCCTGGGAAAGGAGCTGGGAAAGACGATCAAGGCCATCGAAGCCCGGAACTACGCGGGGTCAGCCTGACCCGATCCGCGCCTCAGCCCGGCGCCGGTAACGATCGGTACCCGGTGCTCTCGGCTAGCTCGGCCGCGCCCCGCATGAGTTCCAGCACGACCGGGCCGAACGCCTGCAGCTTCACGTCGTCACCGGCCCGCTGGAAGCCCTGCTCGAGGACCACGGCGAACTTCCACTTGGCCAGGATGAGGTAGTAGTCGATGTCCTCGACCTGCCGGCCGGACACTTCGGCGTAGCGAGTCAGCAGCGCGGACCGGGGCGGCATACCGGACAGGTCGGCGTAGCCGGGAAACGATGTCGTCGGCGAGGTGGCGTCTTCGGGCCAGCTCTGCACCATCCAGGCCATGTCGAGCTTGGGATCACCGACGGTGC
>DAIOWL010001178.1:0-2286 GCA_036758545.1 Streptosporangiaceae bacterium
CATCGACAGCCCGGCCGGAGGCCCCACGGCGGTAACCGTCGAGCTACCATCACACGCCTGAAGGCGCTGGCCATGCGCATCGTTATCGCCGAGGACGCCGCCGTGATCAGGGCGGGCCTGGCCGAGATCCTCGCCGACCGCGGACACGAGGTCGCCGCCGCGGTCGGCGACGCCGAGGCGCTGAAGGCCGCGGTCGCCGAGCACGAGCCGGACGTCGCGATCGTCGACGTGCGGATGCCACCCGACCACACCGACGAGGGGCTGCGCGCCGCGATCGCGATCCGCCGTGACCATCCGGGCACGGGCATCTTGGTGTTCTCCCAGTACGTCGAGACCCGGTACGCCGCCGACCTGCTGCGCATGTGCTCCGGCGGAGTCGGTTACCTGCTCAAGGACCGGGTCGCGAACGTCGGTGAGTTCATCGACGCGATCACCCGGGTGGCGGCCGGCGGCACCGCGTTCGACCCCGAGGTCGTCAGCGGGATGCTGAACGCCACCCGCCACGCCAGCGTCCTGGCCGCGCTGACCGGGCGGGAGCGCGACGTGCTCGCCCTGATGGCCGAAGGCCGCTCCAACAGCGCCATCGCCGGCCAGCTCGTGGTGTCCGAGCGCGCCGTCGAGAAGCACATCAGCAACATCTTCAGCAAGCTGGGACTTCCGCCCTCCGACTCCGACCACCGGCGGGTCCTCGCCGTGCTTGCCTACCTCGGATCGTTATCGTGAATCTCCATGGAGGACATCCCGCCGCGGTCGTATGGCGCTCTCATCGAGACGACTCTGCGGATCATCACCTGGAACGTATGGGGCCGGTATGGTCCCTGGCCTGAGCGTGAAGCGGCCATCGTCGCGACGCTGCGGGACGCCCGGCCCGATATCGTCGTGCTGACCGAGTCGTGGGCAAAGGGCGAGGACAGCCAGTGTGCCCGCCTGGCAGGCCCGCTCGGTCTCTCGCATCACGTCTTCAGCGGCGTCCCGGCCCAAGAGGACCAGGACGCTCTGTCCGGAGTCGCCGTGATGTCCCGCTGGCCGATCCGGCGGGAGTCGAGCCTGTTCTGCGGCGCCGCTCGCGTGCAGTTCGCCGAGCTGTCCGGCCCGCGCGGCCTGATCCAGGTGTACGGCCTGGTGATGGACGCCTGGTGGTTCGACGAGAGCCAGGCCCGGCAGCACGCGGTACGCGAGCTGCTGGCCCGTGTGGGCCAGGCTCAGGACAAGCGAGCGCCGCTTATCGTCTGCGGGGACTTCAACACCGATCCCGATAGCGACGAGATCCGCATGCTGACCGGCCGTACCACCGCTCCCGTTCCCGGCCTGTCCTTCTATGACGCCTGGGAGGTGGCTGGGCCGCCCGCTCCGGGCCACACCTGGTCCAACGACAATCCTCATGCCACCCAGCTGCTATGGCCGGATCGCCGGATTGACTACGTCTTCTCCGCCAATCCGCGTCCCGGCGGTGCCGGCCATCCGCGGGACACCAGCCTGCTCGGCACCGGCCCCGTCGGCGGCACCTATCCCTCGGACCATTACGCCGTTCGATCCGACCTCCGCTACTGAGGGCAGGGTTTCCGGGCGCCCGCCTGCCCTGGCACGTTAGGCGGAGGCGAGCGCGGGAAGAGCGGTCCGCATGACTGACAAGGCCACGAGCGACCTGTGGTGGAAGAACGCCGTCATCTACTGCGCCGACGTGGCCACCTGGCTGGATTCCGACGATGACGGGACAGGCGACCTCGCGGGCCTGACCCGGCGGCTCGATTACCTGTGGGGTCTCGGGGTCAACACGCTGTGGCTAATGCCCTTCTACCCGTCCCCGCTCGGGGACGACGGCTACGACATCACCGACTACTACGCCGTTGATTCCCGCTTCGGCACGCTGGGTGATTTCGTGGAGATGATCCGCACCGCGGACAACCTGGGCATCCGGGTGCTGGTTGACCTCGTGATGAGCCATACCAGCGACCAGCATCCCTGGTTCCAGGGTTCCCGCCACGCCCGTGACTCCCGGTACCGCCATTACTACCGCTGGAGCGATACCAGGCAGGAGGAACCGAGCGAGGTGGCGTTCCCGGGCGAGCAGACGAGCACCTGGACCTACGACGACGCGGCCGGGCAGTGGTACATGCACCGGTACTACGACTTCATGCCCGACCTGAACATCACCGATCCGGACGTCCTGGACGAGATGCACAAGGTCCTCGGCTTCTGGCTGGAACTGGGCATCTCCGGGTTCCGGGTCGACTCGCTCCCGTTCATGATCGAGACGATCGGCACCGACGCCAAGGACCAGCCGAT
>DAIOWL010001179.1:0-2279 GCA_036758545.1 Streptosporangiaceae bacterium
GTCCGCGCCCGGGCAGCCCGCTCGAGGGCCCGGCGCAGCTGCCGGAGTCCTGGGATGAGTCCATCACGGCCGAGGTGGCCGGGGTGCTGGCCGAGTCCCGCTCCGCGGCCGATGCGATGCTCGACCTAGCCCATGACCTCGAAGTCAAGCTGCCGGGTACGGCGGCGGCGTTCCGCGACGGGATCCTGCGCCAGTCCAAGGTCGCCATCATCGTCCGCGCGACGGCGGTCCTGGATGCGGCCGAGGCGCGGGCGGCCGAGCATCTCGTGCTGGACCGGGCCGGGCGGCTGACTCCCGGCGCGCTGCGCGCCGCAATCGCCCGCGCCGTCATGGAGGTCGCGCCCAAGAAGGCGCGCAAGCGGCGGGAGGTGGCGGCGAAGTTCGCGCGGGTGGAGCGGTGGGCCGAGGACTCCGGCAACGCCGCCCTGATGGGCCGCGAACTGGCCTCAGACGAAGTCCTCGCCGCCGACCAGCGGATCACCGCCTGGGCGCAGGAGCTGAAGAAGGCCGGGCTCGAAGGCGACATGGACGTCCTGCGCGCCCGGGCCTACCTTGACCTGCTGCTGGGCTCCGCTGGACCACACCGGCCGGGCGGCAGTACACCACCGAACCGACCCGGTATCCGGTATAGGCGGCAGCCAGGAAAGTTGAACGCGTTCAAATCACCGAGGCCCCGTAGGGTGGGCAGCATGGACTATCCCCCCTCGATCGTCCCGGTGAACCACGTCGCGCCGGTGCCGCGCCGCATCCGGGCCTACCTCGGCGCCGAGAAGGTGCTCGACACCACCCGGGCCCTGTACGTCTGGGAGTGGCCGCACTACCCGCAGTACTACATTCCGCTGGACGACGTCCGCCGCGACGTGCTCGTCTCCGAGGGACACACCCAGCAGACCAGGCGCGGTCTGGCCGAACTGCACGGGCTGCGGGTCGATGGGTCCGGCGAGACGCACCGGCCGCGGGCGGCCCGGGTGATCACCGATTCGGCGATCGAGGGCCTGAAGGGCACCGTCCGCTTCGAGTGGGCCGCGCTCGACGCCTGGTTCGAGGAGGACGAGCAGGTGTTCGTGCATCCGCGTGACCCCTACTCGCGGGTCGACGCGCTGCGCTCGAACCGCCGGGTGCGCGTCGAGCTCGACGGGGTGGTGCTGGCCGATTCGGCCTCCCCGGTGATGGTGTTCGAGACCGGCCTGCCGGTGCGGTACTACGTCAACCGGACCGATGTCCGCTTCGAGCACCTGGTCCCGAGCGACACCGTGACGTCCTGCCCCTACAAGGGGATGACCAGCGGCTACTGGTCGGTCCGGGTCGGCGGCACCGTGCACAAGGACCTGGCCTGGGCTTACGACTTCCCGACCCGCCAGCTGCTGCCGATCGCCGGCCTGGTCGCCTTCTACAACGAGATGATCGACACCTACATCGACGGCGAGCCACTGGACCGTCCGCAGACACATTTTTCCCGAACGGGCCGGGATGGGAGCTGACGCGCTGCTGCACGCCGCCGTCATCAATAACGCCCGCTGGTGCGACGCCGTCTGCCGCTGCCACGGCTACCCCGGCGAGTTCACCGGCCGGCTGTGGAGCAGCGCCGGCCACACCCTGCCGTTCTACCCGAACGCGATCACCCTGAGCCCGGACGCCACCGCGGCCGAGGTGACGACTGGCCAGGACCTGTCCCGGCCGTTCTCGATCAAGGACAGCTTCGCCCGGCTCGACCTGGCGCCCCACGGGCTGACGTCGCTCTTCGACGCCACGTGGTTCGCGGTGCCGGCCCCGGCGGGCGGGGACGATCCGAGCTGGGATGTTGTCACCAGCCCGGGCGACCTGGCCCGGTGGGAGACCGCCTGGGCCGGTGACGAGGAAGTAATCGGGCTCTTCCAGCCCGCGCTGCTGGATGACCCGGATTGCGTCGTCCTGGCCTGCCGCCGGGACGGCGCCCAGGTCGGCGGGGCCATCGCCTATACGGCAGGCGGGGTAACCGGAATTTCGAACGTGTTCAAATCGCCAATCGCCGACGGGCCGCTGTGGGCTGGTGTCGTTCGGGCCGTAGCCCGGATCCGGCCCGGCCTGCCAATCGTTGGCTACGAACGTGGCGCGGACCTAGCCGCAGCCCGGCAGGCCGGGTTCACGGTCCTGGGGTCGCTACGGGTCTGGGCGCGCGAATCAGCCGTTCCGTAGCTGGGCCACCACGGCGTCGGCCTGCTCCAGGGTGAACCCCCGGAGGCTGGACATCGGCACCACGCGGTTGCCGCCGGCCAGGAAGACGACGTTGTCGGTCAGGC
>DAIOWL010001180.1:0-2276 GCA_036758545.1 Streptosporangiaceae bacterium
AGCACGGCCGCCAGGTCGACGTGCGGCACGACGGGCGCTGGGTGGAGATCTGGGAGTGCGGGATCGCCGATCCGGGGGTCCTCGCCCCGGCCGGGCTGGCCGGCCACGGCGGGCTGGCCCTGGGCATAGGCCTGGACCGCATGCTGCGCCGACGCGGCGTGCGTCGAGGAGGTCCGAGTGCTCGCCGCTACCCCGTACGACCGGCTGCCCGAGCCGGCCGCCCGCCGTCTCGGGGCCCGAGCCGGGCAGAAGAATCTCCTGGTCCGCGTCGTGCTGCGGGACCTGGAGACGACGCTGACGAACGAGGCCGCCAATGTCCTCCGCGACCGGATCTACCTGGCGATCCACCAGGGCAGCCAGCACCAGTGGGCGGTAACGTCGTCCCCATGACCGCAGTCCTTGATCATCTCGCCATCGGCACGCCGAGCCTGACCGACGGCTGGGAGCTGTTCGGCGGCGTGCTGGGCGGAACCTGGGCCTACGGCATGGACTCCCCCGGTTACTGGTGGGGTCAGCTGACGTTCGCCGCCGGGCCGAAGGTCGAGCTGCTGACCCCGACCGGCGGGCCGGACGCGGCGTTCCTCGAGCGCTTCCTGGCCGCCCGCGGGGCCGGCCCGCACCACTTCAACTTCCTCGTCAGCGACATCGAAGCCACCCTGGCCCGGGTGCGGGCGCTCGGCATCGAGCCGGTCGGCATCAACCTCGATAACCCGCACTGGCAGGAAGCGTTCCTGCATCCCAGGAACGCGTACGGCATCGTCATCCAAGTGGCCCGGCAGGCCGGGGAACCCCGGGCCGACACGCCGCCCGCCGGGCTGCCCGCGCCCGGCGCGCCGACCTCGTTCGGCCTGATCGAGCACCACGTCGGCGACCTGGCCGGCGCGACGCGGCTGTTCACCGAGGCCCTGGGCGGCCGACTCGAAGACGCCGGGGACGACACCGCCGAGCTGACCTGGCCCGGCGGTAAGCGGATCAGGCTGGTCCGCGAGGACGGCCTGCCGCTGGGGGGGCTGCTGCACCACGTCCGCTTCAGCCGCGCCGACGGCGCGTTCAGCGCCCAGGACCGGGAGCGCGCGGGCCTGCTGGCCAAGCGTCTCGGCCTGACGGTGGAGCTAGCCGGATAGCCGGACCGACGCGCAGGTAGCGGAGGCGGACGGGAATCGAACCCGCCAGCGCCGCAGCGCGGCGCTCACCGGTTTTGAAGACCGGGGGGCCCACCAGGTACCCAGACGCCTCCGCGTCGACTCTACTGCGGACGGCCGGGGCCTACGGCGTCAGGCGGTGCAGGTCCCTGCGGGAACACGGACAGCGAACTGCCGCCGACCCTGGTCATCCGGGCCGGCGGCAGTGCATTAGCTGCCTATTCGCTGTAGATCAGGTAGCGGTTCGGCAGTTCGTGCCGGAATCCGGCCGCGTTGGCCGGCACGCCCAGGAAGCCCGGGTCGTTGTCCACGTCCAGGAAGTTGGTCGCGAACGCCGCGTACGGCTGGGCGGGGTCGACGATGTCGACGGTGACGTTGGCCTCGATCAGAGCCGGGTCGGGGCCGGGGTTGGGAGTGGCGAGCGGGAAGATGACCTCGGTGATCGTCGGCGCCGGGCTGCTGAAGGCCGCGGTCGCGACCTGATGCGGCAGGACGCCGCCGGTGGTCAGGTTGCCCTGGTCGAGCGTCATCCGCCAGGTCCGCCCGCCGAGCTGGACGGTCGCCGGGACGGCCCAGCCCAGGGGGATGTTGACCGTCGGGTTGACGAAGATGAAGGCGATGATGAACGCCTGCTCGCCCGCTGCGATGACCTTGCTGGGCTGGTACGGCGGCGGCCCGCCGAACTGGATCGGGGAGGTCGCGACCACGTCGAAGCCCACGTAGAAGCCGGTCGTCGGATCACCGGTCGTCGGCTCGCCGATGCGGGGCCGCACACCATTCCCGTTTGAGTGGCCGGCCAGTTCGGCCAGCCGGTGCTCGGCCCGCTCGGTGAGGCGCGCCGCATAGTCTTTAGCCCACTTCGTGGCCCTCTCCAGGGCAACGTCCCCAGATGTGGCCGCTGACGTGGTTGCCGCAGGTCCCTCTGCGACTGCTGTCATGATGAACTCCTTGGTTCCCCCGGAACGGCCCTGTATGAACCGCCCTCGTGCCTATTCAGAGGCAGCCTCTCGCTGAATCAATACAAGGCGGGCGGGTTTCTTTTCCGGATAAAAGCCCCTGCCTCATAAGATTTAGTGAATTGTCGAGAACAGGGAGACGCGTGAGCGACGGCGGGCACGTGTGGTGGGAAGACGC
>DAIOWL010001181.1:0-2276 GCA_036758545.1 Streptosporangiaceae bacterium
GACGCCGACCGGGCAGCACACCTGGCGGGACACAAATCGCTCTTCCGGCGCCTGCTCGAACGCCTGCGGCCGCGCGGGCGGCAACCGATCAGCGACTCGGACCCCCAGCCTTCTGATCCGTAGCTACTGGCACGGTCCTGCTCATGGTTAAACGGTGCAGGCCAGCGCGTGTGTGGATGCCTGCTCAGAACAACCGTAGCGTGCTTGGGTTGCTGTACCCCGTTGCTGTACGGGATGACCGCTGCGAGCAAGAACACTGTCAAGGGTCGGTTGACATCGGACTATCAGCTTGGGAACTCGCTTGTCATGTCCAAGCGATCAGCATTGTTGCAGGTCAATCGCCATCTTCGGTTGTTCGCCAGTGCCCGTGGATGACCGGTTTTACTCCCGCATCGGGCACGCAACGGGCGCGGCGTGATGGTACAGGTGGATTATGTAGGCGTGCCTCTGAGCAAGATCAAGCAGTTCGATGACCTTCGTATGTGCTCCTTCTGCGGTGAGACGCTGGATGTCAGCACGTTCGGGCAAGGGCTAGTGCTGACGGTTGAACATGACGGGAGCGTGGCGCAGCAGGAGTTGTTCGCACATCCCGACTGTCTCCGCAGAGTCATCCACGCCCAGGTGCCTTTCGATCCTGAAATGTTCTTCGAGTAGGTGGGAGTGGGAACTGGCGTACGGAGGTTCGCCGGCTCGCTCCTGGCCGCGCTCGACGTCCACCCGCGCATCGCGATGGCCATCCTCCGGCACAGCCGGATCGCGCTGACGATGGAGATCTACACCCAGGTCCCCGACAAGGTGACCAGGGACGCACTCCGGCGGCTAAGCGACTGGCTCGACCACGACGAGGACCAGGGCGACGAGGCCCGCTCGTGAACTGCCGTTGCGGTCCGCGTTGCTGTACTTCGCTGCTGTACGCGGCATGCAAGAGGCCCGTCCCAAGATCGGAACCGGCCGCTGAGCTGGGCGCGCTCGGAGGGACTCGAACCCCCAACCTTCTGATCCGTAGTCAGATGCTCTATCCGTTGAGCTACGAGCGCAGTCACTGCAGCATACTGCACTCTAGACGTTCACTACCCGTGCATACGGTGTTGCCTACGGACCACAGGCACGTTAACCTCGGCCGACCGACGTCAATCATGATGGAGCACCCGGCAAGATCCGGTACTTGAGGTGGGTGACGCCGGGCCCCTCGACGGCCCGGACCTGCTCAAGTCGCACATCCGCGTCCCCGAGGTTGTCGAGGAGGCGGGAACCGCCACCGAGCAACACCGGAACGACGTGCAGCTCAAGCTCGTCCAGCAGTCCCGCTGCCAGGTACTGCTGAGCGACGTGGCCGCCGCCCCACAGCATGACGTCTTTGGCGCCGGCGGCCTTCTTTGCCTGCTCGAGCGCGGACTCGATTCCGTCGGTGACGAAGTGGAACGTGGTCCCTCCCTCCATCCCCACCGGATCACGCCTGTGATGGGTGAGGACGAACACGGGGTAGTGGTAGGGAGGGTTGTCGCCCCACCAGCCCGTCCACTGCTCGTCGCCCCAGGCACCACCGCCGGCAGGGCCGAACATGTTCCGGCCCATCACAGCGGCGCCGATGTTCTCCCGCGATTCCTCGACTATCCGTGCGCTCTCGTTCACCTCGCCCCCCTGCTCGCCGTGGGATTCGCGCCAGGCGGCCAGCGGAACAATCCAGTCGTGGAGCCGCTCGCCGCCCTCGCCGAGCGGATTCTCCTCGCTCTGGTTCGGGCCGGCGACGAAACCGTCCAGCGACATCGAGATATGACACCTCAGCTTGCTCATCGTGCCTCCTCAGTCGGCTCGGCGCCGCGGTCCGGCACCGTCAATGGGTAGTCGGAGCCGAACCGGCCGACTCGACATCGCCACAGATGTGCCTACCTCGATTCCGATGGCAGCGAACTGCCGCACAACCGCCTCGTACCCCTCCTCGGTGATGCCGGGCTTGCCGCCGATGATGAAGTCGCGTTGCTGCGATGCCCATTCATGCCAGCGGTCGAACGCCACTTGCATGCTGTCCGAGTTACCCGTGATGTTCTCCATCCTTGCGCCTGCCAGGACCGCGCTGTAAATCGCGATGGGCTGCCAGCGCTGAAGTCACTTAGCTAGCGCGGACATGATCGCCAGCTCAGCCAGCTCGTCGTACGCGGTCGGTCGTGACTTCGGTTTTCCCTACGAGATCGGAGGGCCCGAACCGCGCGCCGGGGTCCACGCCTGCGGATCCAGGCTGCCGACGATAGCGGCTTCGGCGACGTCGGTGAGGCGGA
>DAIOWL010001182.1:0-2275 GCA_036758545.1 Streptosporangiaceae bacterium
GCTCATAACCCAGAGGTCGAGGGTTCAAATCCCTCCCCCGCTACCAAGGCCAGGGGCCCTTTCTCGAACAGAGAAGGGCCTCTGGTGTGTGGTTTAAACTGATTTGTAAACGCGGTCCCCTTGATGCCGCCGAGTTCACGCCCCGGCAGGCCCGCACATCATCACCAGCATCGACAAGATCCTGGCCCAGCCGTTCAATAAGCCCAGCCGCCGATCAGCGCTCATCTACGCGCCCAAGTCATGGCAGTTGAGCACAGCGGCGGGAAATCGTGGCTGACGTGCCCCGGACAGCTCACGACTGCCCCGGCCACGAGGACAACCCGATCTTCGACCTTGCCGCTGAGGTCGGGGCACTGCTCATCGTCTCCAACGACGCCAATCAGCTGTCAATGTCGCCATTGCGCGGCATACCGGTCATCGAGCCGATCGCGTTCGCCGCGTAGGTGGGCGCGATGGGCAGGCACGCACGCCGACGACGCAGATAGATTCTGACGTGCCGAATTCCCCTTATTAGTAGTAATTAATCAAGCGGCGCCGTTGCGCGGCGCCGGGTCCGGCGCTCCCCGCGCCGTCCCAGCCGGGCAGGACGTGCAGATCGATAACGTCAACCCGGCAAGCTATGCAGAGGGCCGCCGGGATCATCTTCCTGGCGCAGGATCGCCCCGCTCGCAGGCGCCCGATCGAGAGTCGGCCGGGCAATCGCTGCAGGTGCCGCTCTCTGCTAGGGTCGCCGAAGCCCTCGGCCGGGCGGTTTGCGGCTCAGGTCCGGAGGTACGGTAAGGGAGGCTGTCCCGTGGGCGGGCGGCAGGGCCGGGAGGGCCTATGCAGGACACCGAGCGGCGCGCTCGCATTATGTCGGCTGTCACGGAGCGGGGCGCCGCAGCGAGTGTCGGCGAGCTGATGCGCAGGCTCTGCCGGTTCGCGGTGGAGGAGATGGCCTTGTCCGGGTGCGCGCTGGTGCTGATGGCAAGCCGCGACGGCGGGCAGGTGCTCGCCGATGCCGGGCCCCGCGCGCGCACTATCGCCAGGCTGCAGACGGAGCTGGGCGAGGGTCCGTGCCTGCAGGCTTATAGCTCCGGGGTCCCGGTTCTGCTACCGGATCTGGCCGCGGAGGAAGCGAACCGCTGGCCCGCTTTCACGGCCGCTGCCCTGGCGGCCGGGCTGCATGCTGAGTTTTCCCTGCCGCTCGGCACCGGACGCCACGGCATCGGCACGCTGGACCTGTGCCGGGACACGCCGGGGATGCTGAGTGATGACCATTTGAGCGATGCGCTCATCGCGGCGGACATCGCCCGCGACGCGGTGCTATCTGAGCAGTACGCGCCGGGTGGCTCCGGCCTCGAGGAACTGCTGGCAGCGGGCGATACCGACTGGCTTGTCGTTCACCAGGCGACCGGGATGATCGCCGCGCAGCTTGACGAAACCGTGGCCAATGCGCTCGCCCGGTTGCGCGCTGCGGCGTTCACGGGCGGGCGCTCGATGTACGACCTGGCGCGGGACGTGGTGGAACGGCGGGTGCGATTCGATGAATGAAGTCGGCGGCGGCCCGCCCGGACGGCCCGGTGACCCCCGCGGGACCGGCCGGGAAATCAGCCAGGCCCCCGAGGCCCTGCTGGCCCGGGCCTTCGTCCGTCTTGCGGACACGCTCGTCAGCGATTTCGACATCGTCGATTTCCTGTACGGCCTGTCGGTCGACTCCCGGGAGATCCTGGGAGCCGACGCAGCCGGGGTCATGCTGAGCGACGGGCGCGGCAGGCTGCGGGTGATCGCATCGTCGGAGGAACGGATGCGGCTCCTGGAGCTTTTCGAGCTCCAGGGCGCACAGGGCCCCTGCCTCGACGCCTTCTCGTCCGGCGCAGCGCTGCAGGCGGGCGCATCTGACAGCCGCGCCCGCTGGCCGGCCTTCGCCTCGCACGCATCGGAGGTGGGCTTCCAGCGAATGTGCGCCGTGCCGCTGCGGGTGCGGGCCGATGTGATCGGCGCCCTGAACCTGTTCCGTAGCAGCGATGAGGCCTTCACCGATACCGAGATGGACATAGCGCAGGCCATGGCCGAGATAGCAGCGGTCGCCCTGATCCAGGAACGGGCACTCAGGGAGCACAACCTGCTGATCGGGCAGTTGCAGACAGCGCTGAACAGCCGGGTGATCATCGAGCAGGCGAAGGGAATGCTGGCCGAGTACCTCACCGTGACGGTGGACGAAGCATTCCTGCTGATAAGGACCTACACGCGTAACCGCAACCGCAAGCTCGCCGAGGTCGCCAGCGAGATCGTC
>DAIOWL010001183.1:0-2273 GCA_036758545.1 Streptosporangiaceae bacterium
CGGCCCAGAGCGTCACGAACGAGCTCTTGCCGCGGACGAACCAGGTCGGCGCGCCATGGCTGGGCCGCTCGGTGACCTCGGGCATGGTCGTGCAGATCGCGCGGAGCCGCTCGGCCAGATCGCTCACCCCCCGATTGTCCCATCCGCACCCGGGATACGCTGCTGCCCATGAAGTTCGCGATCGCGATTCCGCAGTTCTACGCCGACGGCGAGTTCGACCCTACGTCCTTCCGCGAGTACCTGGCGCGAGCCGAGGAGCTCGGCTTCGAGAGCGCCTGGACCCAGGAATCGACGCTGGGCTTCGGCCCGCAGCTCAGCCCCATCGAGGCGATGACCTACGCGGCGGCGTGCACCGAGCGGATACGGCTGGGGTGCGTGGTGTTCGTGTCGACCCTGCATAGCCCGGTGCACCTGGCCAAGAGCCTGAGCACGCTGGACCAGCTCAGCCGCGGCCGGATCGAGATCGGCGTGGGCACCGGCGGCCGGGGACGCCCGTTCGCCGCCTTCGGCGTGGACCCGGCCCGGTACGTGTCGCGGTTCACCGAGGGCGTCAACCTGATGAAGGCGCTGTGGACCGAGCCCCGGGTGACCTTCCACGGCGAGTTCTGGCAGCTCGAGAACGCGCCGATGGAGCCCAAGCCGTTCCAGAAGCCGTACCCGCGGCTGTGGTTCGGCGGGGCCAGCGAACCCGCGCTGCGGCGCGCCGTGCGGATGGGCGACGGCTTCTTCGGGGCGGGCTCCTCCACCACCGCCAAGTTCGCCGAGCAGGTGCAGATCGTCCGGGGCGCGCTCGCCGAGGCGGGCCAGGCCGCCGACAGCTTCCCCATCGCCAAGCGCGTCTACATCGGCATCGATGACGACACCGAGCGGGCGCGGGACCGGATGAACGCCGCCCTGGAAGGCATCTACGGGCAGCGCGTGCCGGCCATCGAGGCTGCCACGGTCACCGGCACGGCGGCCGACTGCGTCGGCGAGGTGAACAAGGTAGCCGAGGCGGGGGCGGAGCTCATCTTGTTCACGGCGCTGTTCGACCAGCGCGAGCAGATGGAGCGGCTGGCCGCCGCGGTGCTCCCTGAACTGGGCTGACGCCGGGCCGGCCCCAGCTAGAGCACCGGTCGGCGCGCGTCCCGCTGATTCGCCAGCCTCCGCCAGGCGCGAGTCGCGCCGACCGCGTAGGTCACCGCGATCGTGACCGCGACGGCGCCCATGACCAGCACGCGGCGGTGCAGCTGCTCATCGGGGTTGCCGCCGACCGCGACCGTGATGAACAGGCCGACGACGATGCCGATCGCGATACCCCGCCACAGCGCGCGCCGGCTGTCCTGGCCGGCCGGCGCCTCCGGGCGGCGCGCCTCGGCCATCCGGGCGTCCACGCGGGCGTCTATTTCCTCCTCGACCCGCTCGAGGAAGGACGCTACTACCGCGTCGCTGTACTCGGGACCCAGCTCCTCGTGAGCCGCCGCGGCGGCGCGGATCTCGGCGATCACCTGGCGCCGGGCGGTGGCGTACGGCTCACCCGTGCTCGCCATCCGCGCGCGGGCCGCGGCCTTGATCTTGTCGTGTGACATCGCATCCCCAAACCGGTGGCTCCGCCCGGCGCTTGCCACCGTCTGTGATCACGATGAAGGGAGGGCCGCCCACGCGAGGGCTGTGCCGCTCTTGTCCTCGGTCGCTGTGACCGGCGCCGGGCCGTCGCAGCTCGGATCGGGCAGGCGTGGCTGCCTACCGGCAGGATACACCGCAACCCGTTCGCGGCCGCCTGCTAGTCAGCTGACGCCGGGGCCGGTGCGGGGCGCGATCATCGCCCCGAGGATGTCCAGGACCTGCGGATTCGCCACGCCGCGCCAGTCCGGGGCGAGCAGACCGAACCCTTCGCCGTCGCCCCAGCGGGACCGGTGCCGGCCCACGACCGGCACGGTGCCCCTGGGCTGCGTGCCGTTCAGCGCCCACCAGCACCAGTCCACGTCGTTCTCGGTGAGCCAGGCTTCGAAGTTGTTCCACCACACCCCGGAGAATCCGGCGAGCGACCCGGTACCGATGCCGAACTCGCCGATCCACAGCGGGGCGATCCGCTCGCTGAGCAGGTAGCCGCCGGCCCGGTGCATCTGCTCCAGATACGCCGCCCTGGGCTGTTCCCGGGGGTGGAACCAGGAATAGTCGTGCAGGCTGTAGACGACCTTGCCCGGGCGCTCGAGCCGGACTGGGTGCCGGGCCACGCCGGCCAGGTCGGCAGCGTAGCCGGGGCCCTCGCAGATGATCAGCACGTCCGGGCT
>DAIOWL010001184.1:0-2271 GCA_036758545.1 Streptosporangiaceae bacterium
CTCCAGCCAGCGGCCGGTCAGCACCAGGTCCATGGCCGTGGCCCGGCCGACCAGGTCGGGCAGCAGCCAGGCGCCCACCGCGAGGTCGAGTCCCGGCGGACCGGTCCAGCGCAGTCGCGCCCCCGGTCCCGCGATGCGCAGGTCGGACGCTGCCGCCAGCTGGGCGCCGCCACCGACCGCTGGTCCGGTCAGCACGGCGATCACCGGGCCGGGCCTGGTGATAATGGTCTCGCAGCAGTCGTAGACGAGGTCAGATACTGCCGCCCGTTCGGCAGGTGTGATGGTCAAGTCGGCGCCGGCGCAGAACACCCGCGGATCGGCGCTGGCCAGCAGCACCGGGACGCCGGGCTCGGCGGCCAGCGCGTCGGTCACCGCGCGCAGCAGGCTCACGTCGAGCGCGTTGCGCCGCTCCGGCCGGGACAGGCGCACGCAGCGGAAGCCAGCCGGACTGGTCTCGACGGCCAGGTGAGGATGCGGCATGCTCAGGCTCCGAACCACGAGGGCTTCCAACGCCGGAATATGGTATATCAAATGAACGGGAGGCCACCCATGATCACCCAGGTCCCGGGCTACGTCAGCAAGACCGACTTGGTCGCCGCGCTCATCCGCGAGCTGCTCATTACCGGCGAGCTGGGGCCGGGGGAGCAGTTGCGCCAGCGTGACCTGGCCCAGCGGTTCGGCGTCAGCCAGACCCCGGTCCGCGAGGCCATGCGGCGGCTGGAATCCGAAGGCCTGCTGAACTGCGACACCCACCGGGGTTTCACCGTGGTCGCGCCGGACCTCGGCCGGGTCGAGGAGAACTTCCGGATCCGCGCGGCGCTGGAGTCGCTGGGCGCCTCGCTGGCCGCGCGCAAGGTCGACCCGGCAGGCCTGCTCCGGCTGCGTGAGCTGAACGAGCAGATGCGCGCGCTCGCCGACGACGACCCGCGCTACGCCGAGCTGAATCGCGACTTCCATTTCACCGTCTACGAGTACGCGCACAGCCCGCTGCTCCTGTCGCTGATGCGGCTGCTCTGGGCGTCGCTGCACGGCGGCCCCAGGGTGTCCCGCACGTACGCCGAGTCAGCCCGGCAGCACGACCAGATCCTGGCCGCGCTCGCCGAAGGCGACGCCGGCGCCGCCTCCGCTCGGACATATCAGCACATCATGGGCGCGGATCCGGTAAAAGAGGTATCCGGGTAAAGGCCGCAGCCGGCTAGACAGGGGGAGACGCGATGCCAGCGATCGTGACCGACGACGGCGTGAAGCTGCACGCCGAGGAGACCGGCCAGGGCGAGCCGCTCCTGTTCGTCCACGAGTTCGCCGGCGACCACCGGAGCTGGGAGCCGCAGGTGCGGTTCTTCTCGGCGGCCTATCGCTGCGTCACCTACGCGGCCCGCGGCTACCCGCCGTCGGACGTGCCCACCGACCCGGAGGCGTACTCCCAGCAGCGGGCGGTCGCCGACGCGATCGCTGTGCTCGACGGCCTCGAGATCGGCCAGGCGCACGTGGTCGGCCTGTCGATGGGCGGCTTCACCGCGCTGCACCTGGCGCTCGGCCACCCGGAGCGGGTCCTGTCCGCGGTGGTGGCCGGCGCGGGCTACGGCGCCGAGCCCGAGCGCGCCGAAGCCTTCCGCGCCGAGTCCGTGCTCACCGCGGCCGCGTTCGCGGCGGAGGGCGCCGCGAAGGTCGCCGAACGGTACGCGGTCGGGCCGGCCCGGGTCCAGTTCCAGAACAAGAACCCGCGCGGCTGGGCCGAGTTCGCCGAGGCGCTGGCCGGCCATTCTTCCCTGGGCAGCGCCCTGACGATGCGCGGCGTCCAGGCCGAAAGGCCCTCGTTGTACGCGCTCACCGACGCTCTGGCCACGATGAGCGTCCCGGTCCTGGTCCTGACGGGCGACGAGGACGAGGGCTGCCTGGAGCCCGCGCTGATGCTCAAGCGCACCATCCCCACCGCGGGCCTGACCGTCCTGCCGCGCACCGGCCACACCGCCAACCTGGAAGAACCCGACGTCTTCAACCGCGCCGTGGACAGCTTCCTGTCCAGCGTGGCCCGCGGCTCGTGGCATCCGCGGGATCCTAGGTCCCGTTCGGCCTCCACCACCGGCATGAACTGACCGCCGCGCGGCCCACAAGAATCAGCGGATTTCTGATCACAATTCGTAGTCCTGCTTGAACAGATGTCGAACCTGTGCTGCGCTATACGGTGCGGTTCGTATCGTCCGGCATGCGTCCCGTGGGGGGTTGACCGGCATGGCAGACAAGGGCGGCGACAGGGTCACCGCCGAGCGT
>DAIOWL010001185.1:0-2267 GCA_036758545.1 Streptosporangiaceae bacterium
ACTTGCCGGCCTGCTGCCACGTCTCCGTCCGGGCAAAGCACGGCCTCAGCCGTCCTATCAGCTCAGCCCGTTCTCCGATCGCCCGCCCGGCCCCTATCCTGGCAGCAGCAGCCGCCTTCGATTCATTTGTTCTCACAAGCAATGATCGTCAGGCGGCTGCGCTCACGTCACACGAATCTCGCTATCCCGCCAGGTCAAGCCGCCAATGGCGGCTGCCCTACTAGGACGGCAATCTACGCAGGGCCCCATGGTCTGGATAGGCATCCTTGATGCGGTACATATCCACTCAAAAGCGCAGGTCTCGTGTGCTCTCTGACCTTCCGCAGGATGGCTGAGATGGCCGAGCCGAACCGGAACCGCCGGACCGCTAGGCCCGGTTTGGACTGCGCTATCTCTCCGCGATCACAACCGGCTGATCAATCCGCCGCATGGATCTTCTGGCGGGACTGAGCCCGGCCGGGTAAACCTAAGACATGAGACCTGCCATTAAGATCACATTAGCGGTCAGCAGCCTGCTGGTAATTAGCGCCTGTGGGTCAGAAGCTACGCCGACAGCAACAGCCACACGAACTGCGATAGTGCCAGCTACCGCGTCCGCGACGCCTTCCGTGGCGCCAAGCACCCCGGCGCAAGCCTCGTCAGTAGTCAAGAAGCGAACCGTTACCAGCAGGCGGGCTATCCCGTTCAAGACGATTAGAGTGAATGATTCCGCGCTTTCTAAGGGCAGCACCAGGGTGAGAAATCCTGGCGTCCGAGGGGTAGAGGTCCTCACCTATAGGGTGACGTTCCGCAACGGGATTCAGACGCACAAAAAGCTGGTAAGGAAGGTGATCGTCAGGGCGCCTGTCACTCGGGTCGTTGCGGTCGGAACAAAGGAAACGCAGCAGTGCGACCCGAACTACAGCGGTGCCTGTGTGCCGATCGCCAGCGATGTCGACTGCGCAGGCGGCAGCGGCAATGGTCCCGCTTACGTCCAGGGACCGGTTCAGGTGATCGGAACGGACATCTACGGACTCGATAGCGACAACGACGGTATCGGCTGCGAGGATGGCTGAACCTGCGCGGTCGTTAAGATGAAGACCGGCCTGATCCGCAGCCGTTGACAGCGCAGGGAGTGTCTCATCACGTCCGAATCGGCCAGTCCACGAGAAGTCTTCGAATTTCTGATCAATAGGATTTCGCAGCGCAGGTGGCAAGCGCTAGACGAGTTGTATGCTCCGGACGCACTGGTCGAGTACCCCTTCGCCCTGCCCGCGCCGACACGTCTGGACGGCCGTTAGGCAATCCGCAGGTACTTCGCCGCGGTAGCACGGATGCCGCTGGAACTCAAAGCCCGCAACATCACAGTGCACCAGACCAGCGACCCGGAGGTCATCGTCGCCGAATGGGACTACCACGGGCTGGTGACCACGACGCGGATTCATCACACCCCCTCAACGAGGTCAGCCAGATTGGCACTCGCGGCACATGGCGTGGCGGCTGATACTGGCTCGTTATGACGGACCTGGCTAAGCTCTGCCGGTGACCAATGAGATGCCGGACAACCAAGCTGAGCACACGCTGCGAACCCGCGAAGCATACGACCGGTTGGCGGCAGTGTGGTCATCGACCACCGACGAAGGCCCATTTAACGGCTTCCTGGAGCGGCCTGCGCTCAGGGCACTGGTACCCGGCGACGTGCGCGGTGCCGTGGTGCTGGATGCAGGCTGCGGATCGGGAGCGCAGGCACAGTGGCTGCTGGAACAGGGCGCCGATATCGTCGCCGTCGACATCAGTCCCCGGATGATCGAGGAAGCTGAGCGTCGCTGTGCCGGACGGGGCCGGTTCCTGGTCGCCGACCTCGCTAGGCCACTGCCGCTGGAACCCAGGTCGCTCGATGGCATCACCTGCTCCCTTGCGCTGCACTACATCGCAGACTGGAGCGTTCCGCTGCGGTCGTTCGCCTCAGCCCTCCGGCCCGGCGGCTGGGCCGTCATCTCCCTCGATCACCCATTCGGGCCGCGCCTCCCTCACCAGAGTGGTGGCTATTTCGACACCGAGCTGGTATCTGAGACCTGGCGCAAGGCCGACGTCGAGGTGACACAGCAATTCTGGCGCAGGCCGCTGGCGGGCGCCCTCGGCGCATTCGCGGACGCCGGGTTCAAGGTGGACCGGGTCGCCGAGCCGCAGCCCTCAGCCGAGGCACTGCGGCTCTTCCCGGAAGATCTCGGTCCTCTCGTCGGGGTACCGTCCTTCATCGTTTACAGGCTGTGGCTTCAGCCCTAGAA
>DAIOWL010001186.1:0-2265 GCA_036758545.1 Streptosporangiaceae bacterium
CGGCCATCTCTCTGGCGGCCTCCGCTCCAGCAGCCGTCTCGTCCTGGCCGACGAACGTCAGGCCGCCCACGTTCTGGTACACGTTGGCGCCCACGTTCATCACGATGACCGGGATGCCGGCCGAGACCGCCTGCTTGATCGGGCCGGACAGCACGGCGGCGTCGGGGATGGTCACCACCAGGCCCTTCGGGTGCTGCGCGGCGGCCTTGGTGATGAGCGAGGCCTGTTCCTGCGGGTTCGTGGTCGAGGGGGAGCTGTAGACCAGATTGACGTTGAAGTCGGTCGCGGCCGTCTGGGCGCCCTTCTTCACGAGCGCCCAGAACGGGTCGAACGCCTGCCCGTGGGTGACCATGGCCACCGTGATCCTCGGGCCGCTCTGGGCCGATCTGGCCGGGGTCTGGCCGGAGACGCCCTGGCTGCTGGAGCAGGCGGCCAGGGCCAGGCACGCCGCCACGGCCAGTACCGCTACCCCCCGGGAGAAGCCGGCCGTCCTGCCTGGGAGGATGCCGCCGCGCAGGCTGTTGCCATCATGTTTCGGAGCGCCGCCCCGGCTGGTGTGCGTCATACCGGAATCCTCGGATTTGACGTGGCCACATGACCTTGCTCTACCCGGATGGTTCCACCAGTACGGTCGGCTGTAAAGACCGTGACGGTCCGTAAGGGTATTGGGATGTCAGAGCCCGTCGGCCGCGGCCGCCATGGTGCGCGCCGCGATATAGCCGAACGTCATGGCCGGGCCGATGGTCGCGCCCGCGCCGGCGTAGCTTCGGCCCATCACCGCCTCGCTCGCGTTGCCCGCGGCGAACAGGCCCTCGATCACGGTGCCGTCTGCCCGGAGCACCCGGGCCATCTCGTCGGTGCGCAGGCCGCCCTTGGTGCCCAGGTCCCCGGGCACGATCTTGACCGCGTAGAACGGCGGGCGGGCCAGCGGGGCCAGGTTCGGGTTGGGCAGCCGCGGGTCGCCGTAGTAGCGGTCGTACGCTGAGTCGCCGCGGCCGAAGTCCTCGTCCCGGCCCGCCGCGGCGAACTCGTTGAAGCGGGCCACGGTCTTGACCAGGCCGTCGGCGTCCACCCCGGCCGCCTGGGCCAGGCCGGCCAGGTCGTCCGCCCGGACCACCGACCCGGCCGCGTACCAGCGGCGGGGCAGCGGCCGGTGCGGCGGCAGCCCGGCGAACACGTACCGGTCGCGGTAGCGCTGGTCGAAGATCAGCCAGGCCGGGATGTGCGGGTTCTCCGGGGTGTGCGCGTCGTACATGGCGTGCACCGCGTCGACGTACGGCGCCGACTCGTTGACGAACCGCTGGCCCGCGCCGTTGACAAGCACGCAGCCGGGCAGGCTGCGCTCGGCCAGGCAGAAGTACGGGCCGCCGGGCAGCGCGATGGACGGCCCCCACCAGGCGTCGTCCATCAGCCCGGTGGCCGCGCCGAGCTCTTCACCGGCCCGGATCCCGTCGCCGGTGTTCCCCGCCGCGCCGGTCGTCCACTCGGTTCCGATCGGCCCGCGCTGGTACCGGCGGCGCATCTGCTCGTCGCGCTCGAAGCCGCCGGTGGCGATCAGCACCCCCCGCCGGGCCCGGATCAGCACCGGCGCCCCGTCCCGCCTGGCGCGCACGCCGGTCACCCGGCCGCCTGCTACCTCGAGGCCCGCCAGCGGGGTGTCCAGCCAGACCGGCACGCCGCTGGCCACCAGCCCGGCCCGCAGCCCCGCGGCCAGCGCCTGCCCCATGCTGAGCACCCGCTGCCCGCGCAGCCTGGCCCGCGCGGCCCGGCCCGCGACCCGCACCGCGGCGCGGACGCCCCGCGGATGCCGGCCGAGGCTGAGCCACCGGTACTCGGCCTGGGTGATGGCCACGGGGGAGGGCAGGTAGGGGCGCGCGAGGTGGCCCAGTTCCGCGCCGAGCACCCGCCGTCCGTCAAGCGGAACGGGCTCGATACTGCGCCCCGCGGCCAGGCCTCCCGGTGCCTCGGGGTAGTAGTCGGCGTAGCCGGGCACCCACGCGAAGCGCACGGGTGTCTTCGCCAGGACCAGGCCGAGCATCTCCGGGCCGTACTCGAGCAGCGCCTCCCGCCGTCCGGCCGGAACTTCCTTGGCCACGTGCGCCAGGTAGGCCCGGGCCTGCTCGGCCGTATCGGCCACTCCGGCGTTGCGCAGCACCGCGTTGCCCGGGGCCCAGATCCCGCCGCCGGAGCGGGCCGTCGACCCGCCGAAGGACCCGGCCTTCTCGATGACCAGGGCACTCAGCCCGAGGTGCGCCGCGGTCAGCG
>DAIOWL010001187.1:0-2264 GCA_036758545.1 Streptosporangiaceae bacterium
CCTCGATGTCGCCGTTGAAGTCGCCCGACGCGACGATCACGCCCTCGGCGGTGCTAGCGCAGGCGATCGAGTAGACCTCGCCGCGGTGTCGCGCCGCCTCCATCAGCGGACGGTCGGCGGGACCGTCGTACCGCCACAGCGACACGGCGCCGGTCGCCGACGCCGAAGCCAGCATCGGTACCTTGCCCTCGAGCTCGCCGTCGACGGCGTGACCGAGGCGGCGGATTGTCCCGTCCGCCTGGAACTTCTGGCGCGCTACGAGCGCGCCGTCGTCGGCGATCCCCCACACGCACAGCGACCGGTCGGAGCCACCGGACGCGACGAGCGGCTCGCGTCGGTCGTCGTCGTCCAGGTCGATGAGGGTCCAGATCGGCCCGGAGTGAGCCTGGCGCCAATTCGGCTCCTGACCCACCGCGTCGAGGTTCCACGCCGCGAGCCAGCCGTCGGTGAACGCGCAGACAAGGTACCGTGCGCTGTCGTCTCCGCTGAAGCAGATGCGGAATGGGCGCGCCCGCTGAGGACGCGGCATGAACTTGACCGGCTCCGTGTCGCGTCCTTCGGTCGCCCACAGCCGGACGCCGCCTTCGCTGGCGACCGCTGCGACCATGCCCCCGGACCGTTCGGCCACCGCCAGGTCGCGGATGGCGCCGTCCCCGATCTGCTGCTGGCGCCGGAGGGCGCCGGTCTGCGGCTCGTACTGACGGATGACCCCGTCGGGCCCCCCCACGAGGAGGGCGTCTGACATGCCGTCAGAGGGCAGCGCGCACAGCGCGTCAGCCGGCTTGCCTTCGCCGATGATCCTGGTCACGCGCTTGGTGTTAAGGTCGACCAGCTCAGTCCCCAGGCTCCGGCCTGTGGCGAGTACCAGATCTCCCGATATCTTGAGAAAGAGCAGGTGCTCCAGCGCACCGCCGAGTCCTTGTGCCTCGTTCTGGATCATCAGCCGCCCCATCTGATCTGATCCGCACCGGACCCGGCAGACGCGGGTCTCCGGCGTTACGCTAAATATAAGACTCTTCGACGTTGTGTATCCAAAAATTTTTTGCGAGCGAAATGACCGACAGCGGGCCAGCGTCGGAGTTGCAGGCCGGCGAAGGCGTTCCCGACGCCCCGGCCGAGGTGGCGCGCCCGCCCCTGTGGCGGCGGCTGGCGATCCTCGACTGGATCGCCATCGCCTTGTTCGTGCTCGGATGGACGGCCGTCGCCACGGGACTGCTGCCTGCGCACGACGCCCGCGCGACCATCACCCGGATCTTGCCCCTGCTGGTGTTCCTCGGCTCGGTCATCGTGCTCGCCAGACTGGACTCCGAAGCCCAGCTGTTCGACGTGCTCGCCTTCCGCCTGACCGCACTGGGCCGGGGGCGAACCTGGGTCCTGTTCCCGCTCTGCGTGCTCTTCGCGGCGGCCACGACGATCTTCCTGAACCTGGACACGACCGCGGTCCTGCTCACCCCGGTCCTGCTGGCGACGGCCCGCCGGGCCCGGATGACGGCGCTGCCGCTAGCCATGACCACGGTCTGGCTGGCCAACACGGCGAGCCTGCTGCTGCCGGTGTCCAACCTGACCAACCTGCTCGCGGCCAACCGGGTCGGGCTCGAGACACTGCCGTTCGCTCGCCAGATGGCTCTTCCCCAGCTGGCTGTCCTCGGCGTCGTCACCGTCGCCCTCTGGCTGTTCTACTGGCGCTCGGAGCCGACGCGATACGAGGTTCCGCCGCAGCTCCGGCCGAGGAACCGGCGCACGTTCGCGCTGGCCGGCGTGTGCACGGCCATGTTCATAGTCGGCATCCTCGCCGGGGTGAGTATCGCCGTCGCCGCCGTCGTCACCGCCGCCCTCCTGACGCTCGGCTTCGTCCGCTGGGACCGGTCGAGCCTCACCTGGAATCTCATCTCATGGCGCCTGCTCGTCTTCGTCACCGGCCTGTTCCTCGTCGTTGACACGATCGGGCGGCACGGGCTCTCGTCCCTGGTGTCGTCGCTGATCGGCACCGATCCAGGTAGCGAAGGCATCATCCGGGCCGCCGCCGTCGGGGCGGGCCTGTCGAACGCGGTGAACAACCTGCCCGCCTACGTCGCGGGCGAGGCCGTCATCCCGGTAGCCAACCACCACCAGCTCATCGGGCTGCTAATCGGGACCAACGTCGGGCCCGTGATCGTGCCCTGGGCGTCGCTGGCCACGCTGATCTGGGCCGAACACTGCCGTCATGCCGGAGTCACGATCAACTGGCGGCGGTTCATGGTGACCGGCGCACTGATGGCGGCGGC
>DAIOWL010001188.1:0-2262 GCA_036758545.1 Streptosporangiaceae bacterium
CCGGCGGCGACGAGGGGCTCGGGGACGGGGAGGCGTATCGCCAGGTCGTTCGGCAGCTAGGTCGTGACGGCTGGCTGGCGCTCAGCTGGCCGGCTGAGCACGGCGGGCGCGGCGGGACCATGCTCGACCAGCTCATCTTCACCGACGAGGCGGCGATCGCCCGGGTGCCGGTGCCGTTCCTGACCATCAACACGGTGGGGCCGACGATCATGCGGTACGGGACGCCCGAGCAGAAGGCGTTCTACCTGCCCCGGATCGCCGCGGGCGAGCTCCACTTCTCGATCGGGTACTCCGAGCCGGAGGCCGGCACCGACCTGGCCGCGCTGCGCACGACGGCTGTGCGGGACGGCGAGGAGTACGTGATCGACGGGCAGAAGATGTGGACCAGCCTGATCCAGTACGCCGACTACGTCTGGCTCGCCTGCCGGACCGATCCGGCGGCCGAGCGGCACCGGGGGCTGTCCATCGTCATCGTGCCGACGTCGGCCGAGGGCTTCTCCTGGACGCCGGTGCGGACGGTCGCGGGCGTGACGACCAGCGCGACCTACTACTCCTCGGTACGGGTGCCTGCCTCGTCCCTGGTGGGCGAGGAGAACCGGGGCTGGCCGCTGATCACCAACCAGCTCAACCACGAGCGGGTCGCGCTGACCTCGGCGGCGCCGGTGATGTCGGCGCTGGCCGACGTGCGGGACTGGGCCGCGTCGACCCGGCTGGCCAGCGGGGAGCGGGTGATCGACGCGGAATGGGTGCAGCTCAGCCTGGCCCGGGTGCACGCCAAGGCCGAGTTCCTGAAGCTCCTCAACTGGCGGGTCGCCTCGGGCGGCGCGGGGTCTCTGGGGCCGGCCGACGCGTCGGCGACGAAGGTGTTCGGGACCGAGTTCGCGGTCGAGGCGTACCGGCTGCTGATGGAGGTGCTGGGCGCTTCCGCCGTGGTGCGGTCGGGCTCGCCCGGGGAGGTGCTGGCCGGGCGGATCGAGCGGGCGCACCGGTCCGCGCTCATCTTGACGTTCGGCGGCGGCACCAACGAGGTGCAGCGCGACATCATCGCGGCCACAGGTCTCGGGCTGCCCTTTTCCCGTCGATAGCGAGGGGTTTGGCATGGACTTCGGCTTGACCGAGGAGCAGACGGAGCTGGCCGGCCTGACCAGGAAAATCCTGGCCGAGCGGGACGCGCCGTGGGGCGATCTGGCCGCGGCGGGCGTGCTGGCGGCCGGGTTGCCCGCGGCCCTGGGCGGCGCCGGGCTCGGGCTGCTCGAGCAGTGCTCGGTGCTGATCGAGCTGGGCCGTTCGGCCTCTAGCGTGCCGTACCTGGCGTCTGTGGTGCTAGGGGCCGGCGCGCTGGCCGCGTTCGGGACGGCTGGGCAGCAGGAGCGGTGGGCGGGCCCGGCGGGACAGGGCACGGTGGTGCTCACCGCGGCGCTGGCCGAGGAAGACGGGGACGACCCGCGGGTGCCCTCGGCCCGGGCCGAACGGGCGGACGGGCAGTGGGTCCTGTCCGGGATGAAGACCGCGGTGGACGCCGCGCCCGAGGCGGACCTGTTCCTGGTGCCGTGCACCTCACCGGACGGGGTGCTGGTGTTCCTGGTGGCGCCGTCGGACGCCGGGGTCCGGGTGGAGCCGCAGCAGCTGACGGACTTCGGCTCGGCGGGCCGGGTCGTGCTCGACGGCTGCGTCCTGCCCGACGACCGGGTGCTGGGTGGTCTCGGTGCGGAGGTGGCGGACTGGCTGGTGGCGCGGGCCACGGTGGGGCTGTGCGCGATGCAGTCCGGGGTGATCGAGCGGGCGCTGGAGCTGACCGCGGAGCATGCGAAGAGCCGGATGGCGTTCGGCCGTCCGATCGGCTCGTTCCAGGCGGTGACGCAGCGGCTGGCCGATGCCTTCGTCGACGTCGAGGCGGTGCGGCTCACCATGTGGCAGGCGGCCTGGATGCTGTCTGCGGGTTCTGCGGCCGCGGTCGAGGTGGCGACGGCCAAGTTCTGGGCGGCCGAGGCCGGCCACCGGGTGGCGCACACCGCGGTGCACGTGCACGGCGGGATGGGCATCGACGTGACCTACCCGGTGCACCGGTATTTCGTGGCGGCCAAGCGGAACGAGTTCGCGCTCGGCGGCGCGACGATCCAGCTCCGGCGCATCGGCGGTGCCCTGGCGGGATAAGTTCTCAAGCGTGAGTGTTTTCCGGCGGGTGACGAAGAAGCTTCTCTGCCCACAGTGCGGCGACGTGCTCGCCGACGCCGACTACCGGCCGGTGGCCGGCAGCCTGGC
>DAIOWL010001189.1:0-2261 GCA_036758545.1 Streptosporangiaceae bacterium
ACACCTCCTGGACGCTGCCGGTGATCGTTATGCGGCTCTCGGTTCTGAATGTCATGGGGCGTGCTTCTCCTTCGCTACGGGCGGTGCAGGCTGACTGCGCCCGTGGGCGGTCAGTGCGTTAGATATTTCCTGTGTGGTTTGTTCCCAGCTGCACAGGGTCGACCGCCGCTGTTGTGCGGCGGCCCGTAGCCGGTGGCGGTGGCGCTCGTCGCCCAGCCAGTCGGCGAGCGCGGCGGCAAGGGCAGCCGGATCGCCGGGAGGGATCAGCTGGCCGGGGCGGGTGCCATCGGCGGTGGAGCCGAGCGCTTCGGGCAGCCCGCCGACGGCGGCAGCTATGACGGGCAGGCCGTGGGCGAGCGCTTCGGTGACGGTCATGCCGTAGGTCTCCGAGCGGGACGGTGCGACGAGCAGGTCGGCGGTAGCATACGCCTGGCTGAGGGCCGCGCCGGTCAGGACGCCGCTGAGCCGGACGCGGTGGTCGTAGCCGAGGCGCGAGATACGGGTCTGCAGCTGCTCGACGAAGTCCGGGTCGCGGTCGAGCGATCCGGCCAGCACGCAGTGCCAGTTCCGATCAGCGAGCTCGGCGAGTGCCTCGACGAGAAGGTCCTGCCCCTTGTGGCGCCCCAGGACTCCGACGCAGATCAGCTGGCCGCGGACGGGCCGGGCCGGGGCAGCGACCCGATCGACGCCCGGCCGGGCGACGTGGACCCGGCAGGCCGGGATCGCGTACCGGGTCAGGACCTGCCGGCGGGTCCATTCGCTGGTAACGACCACGCCGGCGGCCGCGCGGAGCACGGCCTGTTCGGAACGCTCCGCGCTGGCATCATGGTGCGTGTCGACGGCGGTGGCCAGTGGCATGTGCAGCAGCACCGTCATTCGTACCCGCCCGGTGTGGGGCAGCAACTGCGTGGCGGCCGGCGAGGCGATGAGCCCGTCGATCAGGACGGTCTCACCGTCGGGGATGGCGGAAACGATGCGGGCTAGGTCGGCGCGGGCGCCGGAACCGGGTACCGGCCACGGCCCGGCAACGGTCGCGACCAGCACCTCCCAGCCGGCCTCGGCCAGTCCGGCGCAGACCCGCCGGTCATAGATGTTGCCGCCGCTAGGCTGGCCGGGATCGTCGAACCCGGCGGGGGCTATTACGTGGACCCGCACGGTGCCCTCAAGAGCGCCTGCCGCACCGAGTCAGCCTCCCCCTCGCGGCCGAGCTGAACCACACCCGCCGCCGATCCGTCATATGTGACACAAGGTAGTACGTGGAAACGGCGGGCGCGGTTCGACCCGGAACGACCGGCGTCCGCTCGAGCGACAGGATCGACGAGCACCATTGCTGACAGCGCTAGAGCAGGCCCGGGCGACCGCCTACCCGGCGGGCGAGTATGTCGGTCAGGAGAGCTTCATGCGGGCGGCCGAGGTCCGGCGGCTGGCTCACCAGGCCCGGGTCGGCCCCGGCGTCTCGGTGCTCGACTTGTGCTGCGGGGTGGCCGGCCCCGGCCGGATGATCACGGCGGAGTCGGGATGCCACTACCTGGGTGTCGATCACTCCGCCAGCGCACTGGCCACCGCCCGGCAGCTGGCCGGGAAGCTTCCCTGCCGCTTCGAGCACGTTCACCTCCCGCCTCTGCCCGAGGGCCGCTTCGAGGTGGTATTCCTGCTGGAGACGATGCTGGCCTTCCCCGACAAGGATGCCCTGACGGGTGAGGTGGCGCGCGTGCTGGAGCCGGGCGGGCGTTTCGCTTTCACGGTCGAGGAAGGCCGGCCGCTCAGCCAGCAGGAGCGGGCACGGATGCCCGCCGCCGATACGGTCTGGCCCATCGAGCTGGAGGAATTGACGGGCGTGCTGCGCAACGCAGGGCTGGCCGTGACCTGGCGGCAGGAGTACAGCTCCGCCCATCACGCGATAGCGACGGCGCTGCATCGCTGTTACCGGGCTGATGCATCTCAGATCGCCGGCCAGATCGGGAAGCAGGCCACCGCCGAGCTGATCACGGCCCATCAGCTGTGGAGTGACTGGCTCGGCAGCGGGCGGGTGCGCAAGTTCGCGATGGTAGCCGAGAAGCAGTGACTTGCTCCGATGAAGCCTCGATGACCTCCGGCTATGCCCGCTACCTGGCCGCGAAGACGACCGTGGATGACCGGGCGCTCAACCGGCATGTGCTGGCCGAGTTGCGCCGCCTCATGCCCGCGGGTGCGCCGCGGGTGCTGGAGGTCGGCGCCGGACTGGGGACGATGGTGGCCCGTCTGATGGACTGGGGCGTGGT
>DAIOWL010001190.1:0-1125 GCA_036758545.1 Streptosporangiaceae bacterium
CTGGCGGGCGTGCTGCTGGCCGCGGTCCTGCTGCCGCTGCTCACCGTGATCCTCGCGACCGCGCGGTCGCACCTGAACCTGGCCGACTTCGTCTTGGTCTACCTGGTCGCGGTGGTGGCCATCACGGTGGTCGGCGGCTTCTGGCCCGCCGTGCTCGCCGCCGTGGCGGCCAGCCTGCTGCTCAACTGGTACTTCACCGCGCCGATCCACACGTTCACGATCGCCCAGCCGCGCGAGCTGCTGGCGCTGCTGCTGTTCGTGACCGTCGCGGTCGCCGTCAGCAGCGTCGTCCACCTGGCCGCCCGGCGCGCCCTGCAGGCCGCCCGGGCCCGCGAGGAGGCGGCCTCGCTGCTCGAGCTGGCACAGACCGTGCTGGGCGGCGCCGACTCCCCCGCCGCCGTGCTCGAGCACCTCACCAGGACCCACGGCGGGCAGGCCGAACTGCAGGAGCGGGTGGCCGGCCGGTGGGTGCGGGCCGCCTCGAGCGGTGTCGACGGAGTGCTGGCGGCGGCGTCGCGCATCGACATCCGGTCGGACCTGACCCTGATGGTCACCGGGCAGGGCCCCTCGGCCACGCCGGCCCTGCTGGCCGGGTACGCCGCCCAGGCGGCGGCCGCGCTGGACCGGGAACGGCTGCGCACCCAGGCGGCCCAGGCCGAGGCGCTGGCCGAAGGCAACCGGATGCGGACGGCGCTGCTCGCCGCGGTCAGCCACGACCTGCGCACCCCGCTGGCCTCGATCAAGGCCTCGGTCAGCAGCCTGCGGCAGACCGACGTGGAGTGGTCCGAAGCCGACGAGGCCGACCTGCTGGCCACCATCGAGCAGAACGCGGACCGGCTCGACGCGCTCATCGGCAACCTGCTCGACATGAGCCGCCTGCACACCGGATCGCTGCAGCCGTTCCTGCGCCCCACCGCGATCGACGAGGTGGCGCCGGTCGCGGCGGGCGGGCTCGACGACTCGCTGCGGCTGGAGATGGCGGTGCCGGACGGCTTCCCGCTGGTCCTGGCCGACCCCGGCCTGCTCGAGCGGGTCCTGGCTAACCTGTTCTCCAACGCGCTGCGGTACTCGCCCGCCGGGCGGCCGCCCGAGCTGCACGCTTTTTGTGAGGGAAGCACGGTGCGG
>DAIOWL010001190.1:1135-2260 GCA_036758545.1 Streptosporangiaceae bacterium
CGAGGTGGCGGACCACGGGCCCGGCGTGCCGGACGAGCTGAAGGAGCGCATCTTCGAGCCGTTCGAGCGGGTCGGTGACCGGCACCCCGGCGTGGGGCTCGGGCTCGCGGTCGCGCGCGGCTTCGCCGAGGCGATGGGCGGGCGGATCGGCGCGTTCGACACGCCGGGCGGCGGGCTGACGGTGCGGGTTACGCTGCCAGCCGCGACCGGGGACCGGACTGAGCTCGGCGCTCCGCGGTCTTCGTCGTCTCCTTGGTCTTCGCCGTCCTCGCGGTCCTCGCGGTCCTCACGGTCCTCGCGGGCTCCGGGGTCATGACGCGGGTCCTCGTCGTCGACGACGAGCCCTCCATCCTGCGCGCGCTGCGGATCAACCTCAGCGCGCGCGAGTACGCCGTCAGTACGGCGGTCGACGGCACCACCGGGCTGGCCGCCGTGGCCCGCGACCGCCCCGACGTGATCATCCTGGACCTGGGGCTGCCGGACATGGACGGCACCGAGGTGATCCACGGCGTCCGCGGCTGGACGTCGATCCCGATCATCGTGCTGTCCGCGTGGGGCCAGGAGAGCCAGAAGGTGGCCGCGCTCGACGCCGGCGCCGACGACTACGTGACCAAGCCGTTCGGCATGGACGAGCTGCTGGCCCGGCTGCGGGCCGCGGTCCGCCGGGCGGCGCCCGCGCCGGACGAGCCGGTGGTGGCGACGGCGGACTTCACCGTGGACCTGGCGGCGAAGCAGGTAGTGCGGTCGGACGGGTCCGCCGTCCGGCTGACGCCGACCGAGTGGCAGGTGCTGGAGATCCTGGTCCGCAACAGCGGCCGGCTGGTGACACAGAAGCAGCTGCTGCGTGAGGTGTGGGGGCCCGCGTACGAAACGGAGAGCAACTACCTGCGGGTGTACCTGGCGCAGCTGCGGCGCAAGCTGGAGCCGGAACCGTCACGGCCCCGGTACCTGCTCACCGAGTCGGGCATGGGATACCGGTTCACGTCGTAGGTTTTCGCGCTTGGGCATCTGGCTTTCGTGGCCCGGGCTTCCTGCCCCGGCTTTCTGCCCTGGGTCCCTGCCCTTGGTCGCCGGTGCTTCGGCGAGCGCGGGTGTACGGGGTGAAGGGGCCCTTGCCCTCAATAG
>DAIOWL010001191.1:0-2258 GCA_036758545.1 Streptosporangiaceae bacterium
TGGACGGCGGAGGTGAGGCGATGCGGCTACCCGTGCTGCAGGGGTTGCTGCCGGTGGAGCGATCCCGGGTGCGCGCCGACGTGCTGGCGGGCCTCACGCTGGCCGCGCTCGGCGTCCCCGAGGTCCTCGGCTACGCCAAGATCGCCGGGATGCCGCTGGTCACCGGCCTGTACACGCTGCTGCTCCCGATGGCGGTCTTCGCCGTCCTCGGCTCGTCCCGGCACCTCGTCGTCGCCGCGGACTCGGCGACCGCGGCCATCCTCGCCGCCGCGCTGACCGGGCTGGCGGTCGCGGGCTCGCCGGAGTACGTGAAGCTGGCCGGGCTGGCGGCGCTGCTGACGGCCGGGATGCTGCTGGCCGCCCGGCTGGCCCGGCTCGCCTTCCTGGCCAACTTCCTGTCCCGCACCGTGCTGGTCGGCTTCCTGACCGGGGTCGGCATCCAGGTCGCGGCCGGGCAGCTTCCGGACATGCTCGGCGTCAGCACCTCAGGCCAGTCCACCGTGCCCCGGCTGGTGCGCACGCTGCGCGCCCTGCCCCAGGCACACTGGGCCGACGTGGCCATCGCGGCCGCGGTCATCGTGATCGTGCTCGGCCTCCGCCGGATCACCCGCCAGCTCCCGGGGCCGCTCATCGCGGTGATCGCCGCGATCGCCGTGAGCAAGGCCGCGGACCTGGCCGCGCACGGCGTGACCGTGATCGGGGCAGTGCCGCGCGGGCTACCGGACCTGACGATGCCCGCGTTCGGCTGGCACAACTCCGCCGTGCTGACCGGGGCGGCAGCGTCCATGTTCGTCGTCATCCTGGCCCAGAGCGCGGCCACCTCCCGCGCCTACGCCGCGAAGTACGAGGAGGAGGTCAGCGAGGCCACCGACCTGGTCGGCCTGGGCGCCGCCAACGCCGCCGCCGCGTTCACCGGCACGTTCGTGGTCAACGGCAGCCCGACCAAGGCGCAGATCGTCGACAGCGCCGGCGGCCGGAGCCAGCTCTCCCCGCTCACCGCGGCCGCGGTCGTCCTGGTCGTGCTGGTCCTGCTCACCGGGCCGCTGGCCGCCCTGCCGGTAGCCGCGCTGGCCGCGGTGGTCTTTCTCATCGCCAGCGAGCTCATCGACGTCGCCGGGATGCGGCGCATCCTGGCCACCAGGCGGCACGAGTACGCGGTGGCGCTGCTCACCGCGGTCGCGGTGGTGGGCCTAGGGGTCGAGTACGGCATCATCGTGGCCATCATCGCCTCGATCGTCGATCACCTGCGGCACAGCTACAACCCGCTCAACAGCGTCCTGGTGAAATCGCCGGAAGGGCACTGGCACGCCGTCCCGGTCGAGCCGGGTGCGCGGACCATGGCAGGGCTGGTGGTGTACCGGTTCGGCACCAGCCTGTACTACGCCAACGCGGCCAGGCTCGCCGACGACATCGCGATGCTGGCCGGCCACGGCGCCCCGCTGCGCTGGCTGGTCCTCGACTTCGCCGCCATCGGTGATGTCGACTACACCGCGTCCACGGTCCTGACCAAGGTGGCCGAGCACCTGCACCAGCGGCAGATCCGCCTGGTGATCAGCTCCGTCCTGGCGCCCGTGCGGCACCAGCTCGACCGCTACGGCATCAGCGTCGACGCCTGCTACGACACCCCCGGTGAGGCCCTCGAGGCCTTCGAGAACAGCTAGGCCTGGCTAGTAGGTCGCGCGGCCGCCGCTGATGTCGTAGACGGCGCCGGTGGAGAAGCTCACCCGGTCCGAGGCGAGGAAGGCGACCAGCTCGGCGACCTCCTCCGGGCGGCCGACCCGCTTCATCGGGATCAGGCTGGTCATGTACGCGAGCACGTCCGGGGCGGTGCCGTCGTTCATCGGGGTGGCGATGACGGCCGGGGCGATGGCGTTGACCAGCACGCCGGTGGTGGCCAGTTCCTTGCCCGCCGACTTGGTCAGCCCGATCACCGCGGCCTTGGACGCCGAGTAGATGGACAGGTTCGGGTTGCCGTCCTTCCCGGCCATGCTGGCCAGGTTCACCACCCGGCCCCAGCCTCGCTCGCGCATGCCGGGCACGAAGACCCGCATGGTGTTCACCGTGCCCAGCACGTTGATGTCCAGGACGCGCCGCCACTCATCGGCCGTCGTCTCCAGCAACGGCTTGTTCGCGCCGACGATGCCGGCCGAGTTGACCAGCACGTCGACCGGGCCGATCCGCCTGGCCACCTCGCGCAGCGCCACCTCGTCGGTCACGTCGGCGGTGACGTCGGCCGGGCCGCTGACGTCCAGCGTGAT
>DAIOWL010001192.1:0-2258 GCA_036758545.1 Streptosporangiaceae bacterium
CCTCCCCGCCGCTACCGAAAGACTAGTGGGGAGCATTCATTAACGCCACCTACACGCGGCGGAAGAGTACGTACCGTCAGTCGCCATAGGGAAGTCCTCGATCGCGGCAGGAAATCGGTCAGGCGCTCTCACGACGACGGGTCATTGAGCGCCTGACCGAGGAAATCAAGACCGTGACGTTGTGGCGGCCAACCGATCCGGAAGAGCTTGCCTTAGTTAAAACGTCAGGATGACGGGATGGCCGACCTGGCAGTCCCGCCAGCCAGTCCGGATCTCGATAAGATATGGTTTCGGCTGCGGCTACACTCACTTCGTCTGGAGGTTTCGATGCTCGCTGACGCATCTGCTGAATTGAGCGCAGCCTATGTCACCGGCTCAGTCGCTGCCCTAGCCATTATAGGATCCATTGTTACTACCTGGTTGACGCTGCGTCATCAACGTACCCTAGCCCAAGACGAACGTCTAGCTAGTCAGAGAGCCGACGCCTATATTCGACTTATAGAGTACCAGCGCATCGACCCTGGATTCAGTAACCTTCTCCCTGCCGAAGTGGCGTCGCGCCTACTCGCATATGGGTCCGAAGAAGTAAACCGGGCGCTGCAACGGGTTCGCGAAGCTACGAGTCAGTCGACCAAGGCGTCAAACGAGGCCATTGACGGAATGATTGCCCAGGTTCGCTTCGAGCTACAGGGAAAGAAGGATCAGGAGCGCCTAAACACTGCTACTAGATGGCAGCATTCGTAACTGGCTTCGCAGCTGTTGTCCATGAAAGTCGCGATTTTCACATGGCGAACCACGTCAACGATATGGGCGATCAGGGCCTTCCCCGGCGTCCCTCGCTGATCAATGCACAAGTATACGAGAAGGTAACGCCCTCATTTCGGCTACTGACTGTGCGTCAATTGAAGCATGATCGTTTGCCGAGTCACGATCAGTCCGCACGACAGGACCAGATCTACGAGCCGAAGATCTGGTCCATGACTTCGGCACCGCGCGTCAGGGCGGGTACGATCTGGTGCCGGTAGACCAGTTCCGTCGTCGAGGTCTGGTTGTGTCCTGCCAGTAGCGCGATCGCCTCCACCGGAACCCCGCGAGCCGATAGCAGCGACACGAACGTATGCCGCATCTCCCGCGGCACCCATCCCGTGCCCAGCCCGGCCTCCTCCGTGATCTCGCGGAACATCCGCCGCACGTTGTGATCGTCCATCGGTGTCCCCACCGCCGACGCGAACACCAGCCCGTGATCCCGCCACAACGGCCCGGCCGACAGCCGGTCCTGCGCCTGCTGCACCCGGTGCTCCCGCAGCGCCTCCACACACTTACGCGGCAGAGCCAGCGTCCGCCGGGACTGCGGCGTCTTGGTGTCGCCTCCAGCCCGCTCAGCCCGCCATACGAACACCGCTACCTGCTCGTGATCGAACCCAGCCTCCAACACCGGAACCCACTGCCCGCCAACCCAAGCAACCACGTGATCCCACCGCAGCGCCCGCGCCTCCTCGGTCCGCACGCCCGACAGCAGCGATACGACGATGTACGCCTCCAGGCGCGTCCCTTGCGCTGCGGTCATCAACGCCACCGCCTGCTCCATGGTCAGCGACTTGGACGGCCGCCCGGCCCGCTGCCCCTTCGGCGGCTTGACCAGCGCCGCGACGTTCCGCCCCACCAGGTCGTCCCGCTCGGCGTGCCGGATCGCCCGCACCAGCACGTTGTGCGCCATCTGCACGGTCCGCGTCGAGACCCGTGCCGCTAGATTAGCCAGCGCCTTCTGCACAGCGGACGCGGTCAGCTTCGTCAGCTCGACCGTGCCCAGCTCCTCGCGGAGCGCCTTCGCGATCGTGTTGCGGTACACGGTCACGGTCGAAGGCGCCAGCCCGTCCAGCCCGGTCTCCAGCCAGTCGTCCAGCGCATCGTTCACCGTGTAGTGCCGCCGCGGCCGGACCCCGTTCTCGGCCTGCTGATGGAGCTCCTTGAGCTTCTCCCGGACCTCGGTCTTGGTCCGGGCCATCACCCTCTTGCGGACACGCGTCCCTGACGGACTGTAACCAAGGCTGACAGCACCTACGTAGCAGCTCTTGGCCTCATCCCAGTAGATCGAATCCTCGCCGCGCCCGCGGCGTTTGCCCGAAACGCCTGTCATAGAGGGCACTCTACGCCGATTGGCTCACCTATTGGCTCACCTAAGGCTTCGAAAGAAGCCTTTAAAAGCTCTGACCTGGCGCGCCCGGCAGGATTCGAACCCGCGACCCGCTGCTTAGAAG
>DAIOWL010001193.1:0-2254 GCA_036758545.1 Streptosporangiaceae bacterium
CAGCCCATGATCGGCTTGACCGGCTTGCCGTCCGGGCCGGACACCCGGATGTCCAGAGCGTCGGAGTACTTGTAGCCGAGCTTGAAGATGTGCCCGACCTCGATGCCGCGCTCGACCTCCAGGCCATGCCCGCAGTTGATGCAGGCGTCACCGGGCGCCACCTCACGCAGGCTGGCCCACCGGCCGACGGTGATATCCCGCTCGACCTCGACGCCTCGCAGGTGGGTGTCGTCGATGTTGGCGCCGGTGAACATGCCGCGCCGGCCGCGCCCCGCCTCATCGCGCAGGGCCTCGTCGGCGATGATCGGATGACCCGTCACGCCGACCGCGCCCAGGCTGCCGGGAAGCGCGCCAAGGGCATCACGGATTTCCTCCGGCTGGGCCGGGCGGATGTCGGTCGCGCCGGTGGCGTCCATGAGCTTCTGCTCGTTCAGCGCGTGGTCGCCGCGCATCAGGACCAGGGTGAGCACGCCGTCCAGGAAGTAGACCAGGGTCTTGATCTGCCGGTCGGCCGGGGCCTGGTACTGGACCGCGAGGTCCTCGATCGTGCGTACCCCGGGGGTGGCGAAGGGCTCCGGGGCGGCGAGAAGCCCGGCCCGTTCGGAATCATCGACGGCGGCCAGCTGGGACATGGCCTTCTCGATGTTCGCGGCGTAACCGCACTCGGGGCAGCGGACGATGAGGTCCTCGCCGGACGGGGACGGGCAGATGAACTCGGTGGAGGTCGAGCCGCCCATCGCGCCGCTGGACGCGTCGGCCGGGACGGCCGGGATGCCCAGGCGCTCGAAGATCCGCACGTACGCGTCGCGGTGCGCCAGGAACGACGCATCCAGCCCGGCCGCGTCCAGGTCGAAGCTGTAGGAGTCCTTCATGGTGAACTCGCGGGTGCGCATCAGGCCGGCCTTGGGGCGCGGCTCGTCGCGCATCTTGGTCTGGAACTGGTACCACATCTGGGGCAATTCGCGGTAGGACTCCATCTCCGTCGCCAGGGTGGAGATGATCTCCTCGTGGGTCATGCCGAGGACGAAGTCCGCGCCCTTGCGGTCCTTGAGCCGGAACAGCTCGTCGCCCATCAGCTCCCAGCGGCCGCTCTTGATCCACAGCTCCGCCGGGTGCATGACCGGCATCAGGAACTCCTGCGCGCCGATCCGGTTCATCTCCTCGCGGATGATCCCGGTCACCTTGAGCCGGACCCGCTGGCCGAGCGGCAGCAGCGAGTAGTGCCCGGCCATCAGCTGGCGGATATAGCCCGCGCGGAGCAGCAGGCGGTGGCTGGGCGCGCCGGCGTCGGCCGGATCGTCGCGCAGCGTGGGGATGTGCATCGTGGACCAGCGCATGAGCCCGTAGTCTAGCGGCGGCTTAGGGTAAACGCTGCGTCGATATCAGGGCCTGGGCGAGCTCGGTCAGGCTGCTGATGTGCCGGTGGCCACCGGGTGCCGGGCAGAGCCCGTACGGGTCCATATGCACCGGCTGCAGGCCCGCGGCCAGCGCTCCGGTCACGTCGTAGCGCAGGCTGTCCCCCACGTGCAGGACGCTGCCGTCCGCGGGCACGTCCAGGGCGTCCAGCGCGATGCGGAAGATCCCCGGGTCCGGCTTGGCCACCCCGACCACCGCGGAGTCCAGGATGACGCCCATTTGTATGCCCTCTGGCGGTGGCCTGTCGCCGTCCGGCACGTAGCAGACGCCGACGCTGCGCAGGTCGCCCTCTACGGTGCCGTTGGAGTTGGAGACCACGCCCATCGGCAGCCCGAGCCCGGCCAGGGCGCGCAGGCCGTCCTTGACCCCGTTTCCGGCGTGCGCCCAGCCGTACCTCCTGGGATGCTCGGCGATCTCGATGGCGAGCTGCTCGCACCTGCTCTCGGCCACGCCGCAGGCGGCGATGTAGCTCGTCAGGTAGTCGCGCCACCAGGTGGCTGGCGCCGGCGGTGCGGCCTGCCGGTCCTGGGCCGCCATCGCGTGATAGTGGGCCCGCTCCAGGGCGGCCAGGTCCGGATCGGCGCCGGCCTGGCGGAGCGGCGGGAGGAGGTTGGCGGGTTCGGGGAAGACCAGCACCCCGCCGGCGTCGAGCAGGATCGCGCTGACTTCTGAAGCCACATCCGCACTATATGCAGCCCCGGCGGGTGCGCTACCAGATGGGGGGGTGACGGTCCTTCCACGGGCGGGCCTGCTCCAGCTGCGCGGACAGGGAGATCAGCGTGCCCTCGTCCCCCATCCGGCCGGCCAGCATCACGCCGATCGGCAGGCCGTCGTCGCT
>DAIOWL010001194.1:0-2249 GCA_036758545.1 Streptosporangiaceae bacterium
TCGACATCGGCACCGGCCTGCCCACCGCCGACAACACCCACGACGTCGCCCAGCGTTTCGCCCCCGGGTCCCGCATCGTCTATGCGGACTACGACCCGGTGGTGCTCACCCACGCCCAGGCCCTGCTGACCAGCAGTCCCGAAGGTCAGACCGACTACATCCAGGCCGACCTGCGCGACACCGACACCATCCTCAAGGCTGCGGCCCGCACCCTTGACCTCACCCGCCCGGTCGCCATCCTCCTGATCGCCGTCCTGCATTTCATCCCCGATGCCGACGACCCCTACGCGATCGTGTCGCGCCTGATGGACGCGGTCCCCTCCGGCAGTTACCTGGTCATGGCCCACGCCGCCAGCGACATCGCCCCCGAAGCCTGCGCCGAGATGGCTCGCCGCTACAACCAGATGTCCTCAGCGACGATCACTCCCCGCACCCGGGACCAGGTAGCCCGCTTCTTCGACGGCCTGGACCTGCTCCCTCCCGGCCTGATCCCCGTCAACCAGTGGGCCCTGTCCGGCCACATCGATGCCACCACCGGCGCCCTGGTCGGCTACAGCGCCATCGCCCGGAAGCCTTGATCGCCTCTGTCACGGGGCTCATCGTAGCGACAGGTCGTGGCGACCAGCAGGTCCCGCCCGTTCGGCCTTCTCGGCGGCGGCGGTGATGTTCTTGAGCATGCCGCCGAACACCACGCCGTGAAACGGCGAGATGGACCGCCAGTACGCGTGACCTGCTAGCCCGTGCGGCCGGAAGATCGCCCGCTGGCGGTAGGTAGTCAGGCCCTCGGGGTCCTGGCCTACCGACAGCTCCAGCCAGGCCAGGCCCGGCAGCTTCATCTCCGCGCGCAGCCGCAGCAGCGACCCCGGCTCGATCGCCTCCACCCGCCAGAAATCCAGGGCGTCGCCCATGAGCAGATGCCGCGGGTCGCGGCGGCCGCGCCGCAGTCCGACCCCGCCGGCCAGCCGGTCGAGCAGCCCGCGGACGGCCCAGGCGGCCGGGAAGGAGTACCACCCGGTCTCGCCGCCGATGCCCTCGATCACCCGCCACAGCGCCGCGGGCGAGGCGTGCACCACGCTGTGCCGCTCGTCCACGTACAGGGAGCCGCCGGCCCATGACGGGTCGGTCGGCAGCGGGTCGCTGGGCGCGCCGGGCGTCGCGGCCGACGACCAGCGGGTCGAGACGGCGCCCTCGCGGGTGTAGCGGAGGGCCGCGGCGATGGCCTGGTCGAGGGTCAGCAGCCCATCGGGCGGATCGGGGATGTACCCGGTGATGTCGTTCTCGGAGCAGACGACCTCGTTCCGCAGGGATTCCACCAGCGGCCGGGCCAGGTTAGCGGGCACCGGCGTCACCAGCCCGACCCACAGGGACGACAGCCGCGGTGTCAGTACGGGCACCTTCACGATGGCCCGCGGCGGGAGCCCGGCCACGTCGGCGTACCGGCGCATCATCTCCGTATAGCTGAGCACGTCGGGGCCGCCGATGTCGAAGCGGCGGCTGACATCGGCCGGCAGCGTGGCGCTGCCGGCCAGGTAACGCAGCACGTCGCGGACGGCGATCGGCTGGATGCGGGTATCGACCCACTGGGGGGTCACCATGGCCGGCAGGCGCTCGGTGAGGTAGCGCAGCATCTCGAACGACGCCGATCCGCTGCCGATGATCACCGCGGCCTGCAGCGCGGCCGTCGGCACGCCGCTGGCCAGCAGGATGTCGCCGACCTCCGCGCGGGAGCGCAGGTGCGGGGACAGTTTCCCGTCCTGCCCGGAGATGATGCCGCCCAGATAGACGATGCGCTGCACGCCGGCGGCTTTCGCGGCCGCGGCGAACGTCTGCGCCGCGGTGCGGTCGCGCTGTTCGAACGACGCGTCCGTGCCGAGGGAGTGGATCAGGTAGTAGGCGACGTCCACGCCCTCCAGGGCGCGCCGCACCGCGCTGCCGTCCATCACGTCGGCGACCGCGATCTCGACGTCGTCCGACCACGGGCGGTCGCTGAGCTTCCCCGGATCGCGCGCCATGCACCGGACCGCGTATCCAGCGCTCAGCAGCTCCGGGACGAGCCGGCCGCCGATGTACCCCGACGCACCGGTAACCAGGCAGTTCAGTGGCGATGACATCCTGCCGTGCTACCCGCCCCGCCGAACGTCATGCGGAACCGAGCCGCCTGGCGATGGCTCACCGCCCGTTTCCCAGGCCCGGCACAGGGCGTTCGCCAGGACCATCTGGTGCGGGGTCCGGCAGGACACCCGGATGAG
>DAIOWL010001195.1:0-2249 GCA_036758545.1 Streptosporangiaceae bacterium
GGCGACGCCGCGACGAATCCCCGACACCCCCGCAAGCACCCGGCTCACGTACCAGTCACGCTCCTTTTTCCACCGCTTGCGCTATCCGCTGGTCCCAGACACCAACGGCCACACGGTGAGTCACGTTAGCGACGACGCCTGACGGGTCTCAACCGGTTCTCGTAGATATCACGGAATTATTACGTGTACCGACATGCGCCGACACGGTCCGGAAAACGTGCGCCGGCGTGTACCCCGCAAGCCGCGGCGGCCGGGCCGGTACGGCAGGATCGCGCCATGACCGATGGTGATCTCGGCTACGTCGAGTCGTTCGGCCCCGGGCGAGGCTTCGCCCCGGCGCGGGCCTCGCAGGCCATGGGGAGCGCCCGGCTCAGCCTGAACGGGACCTGGAAGTTCCGCTACCGCGAGAGCCTGCGTGAGCTGACCGCGGGCTTCGAGGCTACCGGCTTTGACGATAGCGGGTTCGACGACATCGAGGTGCCCTCCTGCTGGCAGCTGGCCGGCGTTCCCGGCCCGACCCGGTACGGGGCGCCCGCGTACACCAACGTGACCTACCCCTTCCCGGTCGACCCGCCCCGCGTCCCGGACCGCAACCCGACGGGGGAGTACCGGCGGCGCTTCACCCTGCCGCCGCAGTGGGATTCCGGCGGGTCGACCCTGGTCCGCTTCGACGGGGTCGACTCCTGCTTCGCCGTGTTCGTCAACGGCGCGGCCGTCGGCCACAGCATGGGCAGCCGGCTGATCCGGGAGTTCGATATAACCCGGCTCGTTAGGCCCGAAAATAATGTGATCGCGGTCCGCGTGCACCAGTGGTCGGCCGGGTCCTACCTCGAGGATCAGGACATGTGGTGGCTGTCTGGCATCTTCCGCGGCGTCACTCTGATCAACGAGCCGGCCGGCCTGGTCAGGGACTTCTTCGTGCACGCCGACTACGACGCGGACCGCGGCGCCGGCCTGCTCAGAATCGACACCGACGGCCCGGCGACGCTGTCGGTACCGGAACTCGGCATCACCGGCGGCGCGGCCGGAGTGGCGTACCCCGTTGCGGCCGAGCCCTGGTCGGACGAGCACCCCCGGCTGTACGACGCGGTCCTGACCAGCGCGGGCGGCGAGATCGGCTTCCGGGTCGGATTCCGCCGCATCGAGGTGCGCGACGGGCAGATCCGGCTCAACGGGCACGCTATCCAGTTCCGCGGCGTGAACCGGCACGAGTGGCATCCGGTGACCGGGCGCAGCCTGGACGAGGCCACCATGCGGGCCGACGTCGTGCTGATGAAGCAGCACAATGTCAACGCGGTGCGTACCAGCCATTACCCGCCGGATCCTCGGTTCCTCGACCTGTGCGACGAGTACGGCCTGCTGGTGATCGACGAGTGCGACCTGGAGACCCACGGTTTCGCGCTGGTCGGCTGGCATAACAACCCCAGCGACGATCCTCGCTGGCTGCCCGCCTGCCTGGACCGGATCGAGCGCACCGTGGAGCGGGACAAGAACCATCCCAGCGTGATCATGTGGTCGCTGGGCAACGAGGCCGGGACCGGCCGGAACCTGGAGCAGATGGCGGGCTGGATCCGGGCCCGCGACCCGGGTCGGCTGATCCATTACGAGGGCGAGCCGGACGCCTTCTACACCGACGTCTACAGCAGGATGTACGCGAGCCTTGGCGAACTCGACGCGATCGGCCGCCGCCAGGAACCCGTCACCGCGAACCCCGAACACGACGAGCACCGTCGCCGCCTGCCCATGATGCTGTGCGAATACGGCCACGCCATGGGCAACGGGCCGGGCGGGCTGGCCGACTACGCCGAGCTCTTCGACCGGCACCCCCGCCTGCACGGCGGGTTCATCTGGGAGTGGATCGACCACGGGATCGCCCAGCTCACCCCGGCGGGCGAACCGTACTTCGGCTACGGCGGCGACTTCGGCGAGCGCGTGCACGACGGCAACTTCGTCATCGACGGCCTGGTCTTCCCCGACCGGACCCCGTCGCCCGGCCTGCTCGAGGCCAAGGCGGTGTTCGCCCCGGTCCGCATCACGATCGACCCGGCCGCCCGCAGCGTCTCGGTCAGGAACCGGCAGCACGCCGCGGGCCTGCACGCCTACCGCTTCGGCTGGACGGTCGAGGACGGCGGGGTACCGGTCGCGGCGGGTGACCTGGAGATGCCGGACGTGCCGCCAGCCGCCGTCGCCACCGTCGGCTTCCCGCAGCCGCTGGTCGACGCCACGGCGTCGGCACCGGACGACGAGCG
>DAIOWL010001196.1:0-2245 GCA_036758545.1 Streptosporangiaceae bacterium
GACCTGTACCGGCACCCTGCCCTCCGGCGCCTCCCGCCGGGTCGCGATCACCGGCCACCTGCCCGCGGCGGCCCGCCCCGGCACCTCCTACACCGTCCGGGCCCGCGCCGCCGTGACCGGCACCTCCCAGCGTCGCGGCACCCCGCGCTCCGCCACCACCTCGCTCAGGGTCCCGGCGCACCCCGCCGCGCCCCGCCCCGCCGCCGGGATCCGGTCCCCGCTGCTCGCGATAAGCGCGGGTGCCGCCGTCCTCCTGCTGGCCGGTGCCCTGCTCGTGTTCGCCGCCCGCCGTCGCCCCCGCCACGCCGCCCGCCGCCGTGCGCCTGCCCATGCCCGCACCTCGCCGCCAGCCTGAACCTCCCCGCCTACTGACCAGGACGTTCGCGCGGGTTATCGTGGCAGTGTGACCGCCACGTCGGAAGCCCAGCCGGGAACCCGGAGCGGCGGGATCGCGCCCGCGCAGACCCTGACAGACCGGCCGAAGGGCAGTCGGCCCAAGGGCAATGGCGCCGCCAAGATCAGCCTGACCGACCGCATCGTCTCGACCGCCGCCCGGTGGATCTACGAGGGCAGGCGGCTGGACATGCAGGGCCTGGCCGATGAGCTGGGCGTGTCCCGGGTGACCCTGTTCCGGCGCGTCGGCGGCCGGGAGGAGCTGATCAGCCGGGCGCTGTGGCGGCTCACCGAGCGCATGCTGGAGATCGCCGTCGAGCGCTGGGAGGCCGAACGGCCCGACGGCGAGCTGCACACCCCCGGGACCATCCGCCATATCAACGCGATGGTGGCCGGATCAGCGGGCCTGCGCCGGCTGCTGGACGACGAGCCCGCCCTGACCATGCGGGTGCTCACCGACCCGCGCGGCCGGGTGCAGAGCGGGATCGTGGCCCTCAACGAGGAGCTGCTGCGCCGTGACATGGCCGAGTTCGGCCTGGTCACGATCATCGAGCCGAGCGCGCTGGCGTACGCGCTCGTCCGGCTGGGCGAGTCGTTCCTCTACGCGGACGTGCTCGCCGCGCGCAAGCCCGACGTGGCCACGGCCAACCGGCTGCAGCAGGCCATCATCGAGGGCATCCTGCCGTAACCAGGCCGCGAAAACAGTTCGACGGCGGTGCGGGATCCTGGCACAGTGGCGCATCATGGGTGACCTCGAACTCGTGACCGCCGCGGACATCCAGCTGATGCAGGGCCTGGCGCAGCGCGTCACCGCGGTCCGTCCGGACCTGGTGAACACCGACGCGTCGTTCGGCGAGCTGGCCTGGATCTGGGGCAAAGGACACGCCCGCGACGGCGGGACCTGGCCGCGCAGGCTGTGGTTCTCCGGCGGCGAGCTGGTGGCGTGGGGCTGGGCCTATCTCCCGCACCAGGTCAGGCGGAGCGACGGGTCGGTGCACGACGTCACGCGCGCCTACCTGGCGCATCAGGTCCACCCCGGCCATGCCGCGCTGGCTGACGAGGTGATCGGCTGGTATGACGCCGTGGCAGCGGGCATCGAGCGCACGGTGATGCCGTGTGCCGCCGACGAGTTCGCGCTGAAACGGTGGGCGGCGCACGGGTACCAGACCGACCCGGCCTCGCTCGGCGACACCGGGTCCTGGAGTCAGCTCAACGAGCGGGACCTCACCGAGATAGAGCAGCCGGTGCTGCCGGACGGGTTCCGGTTCCGCACCGCCGATGAGGCCGGCCCGGAGGCTGCGGTCCGGGCGCACGTGGATGCCTGGGCTCCGACGACCTACACAGCCGAGGGCTACGAGGGCGTCCGGCGGACGGCTCCGTATCGCGGCGATCTCCACGTTTTGGTGGAGGCGCCGGGCGGGACCATGGCCGCGTCGACGATCATGTGGCTTGACGAGGCCAACAAGACCGCCGAATTCGAGCCGGTCGGGACGCATCCGGGCTATCGGCGTCAGGGGCTCGGCACCGCGATGCTCCGGCACGGGATGCATCTCGCGCGGGAAGCCGGGGCCACTCACATGACGGTCGCGTGCCTGGGGGCGCCGGGGCACCCGCAGGCACGCGGGCTGTACTACGGAGTCGGGTTCCGTCCGTTCACGCGGGACGCGCCGCTCATCAAGCCTGCGGCCGGAGAAGGCATCCTGCCCTAGGCAGCGCCTAGGGCAGGATGCCTCGCGTCCCTAGACGGTGGCCTGGAGCTTGGCCAGCTCCTCCTGCACCCTGGCCTCGTGCTCGGCTTCGTCCCGCTTGGCGTCGCGGGTCCGCCAGCGCCCGCGCAGCAGCGGGATGCTGA
>DAIOWL010001197.1:0-2242 GCA_036758545.1 Streptosporangiaceae bacterium
CCACCCTGCGCGGGCGCTCCACCCTGTGCGGGCACTCCGCCCCGGACGGGCTGACCACCTCGGGCAGGCTGGCGGCCACGGGCGGGCTGAGCGGGCGCGGCGGAGCCACCGTTCGGGGCGCCGCCGATCGTGGGAACGGCCGCGGGAGCGGTGCCGCCGGGCAGCACGGCCCCAGGCGGGGTGTCCTGCTCCTCCTCCACGATCGGGTTCTCCTGAACCTGAACCTCGAGGTTGAACAGCAGCCCGACGGACTCTTCCTTGATCCCCTCCATCATGGCGCTGAACATGTCGTAGCCCTCGCGCTGATACTCGATCAGAGGGTCGCGCTGGCCGTAACCGCGCAGGCCGATGCCCTCGCGCAGGTAGTCCATCTCGTACAGGTGCTCGCGCCACTTGCGGTCCAGGACGGACAGGATCACCCGCCGCTCGACCTCGCGCATGACTTCCGAACCAAACTCCTGCTCACGCCGCTCGTACGCGGCCTGCGCGTCGGCGATCACGGCCTCGGTGATGAACTCGCCGGTGAGCCCGGCCCGGTCGCCGCCCGCCTCCTCGATGACGTCGTCGACGGTCAGGGTGATCGGGTACAGCTGCCCGAACGCCCGCCAGAGCTTGTCCAGGTCCCACTCTTCCGGGTAGCCCTCGCTGGTCTCGCCCGCGACGTACCCGGCCGCCACCTCGTCGACCATCTCGCTGATCTGCTCGTGCAGGTCGGCGCCCTCCAGCACCTTGCGGCGCTCGCCGTAGATGACCTGGCGCTGCCGGTTCAGCACGTCGTCGTACTTCAGGACGTCCTTGCGGATCTCGAAGTTCTGCTGCTCGACCTGGGTCTGGGCGGACCTGATGGCGCGGGTGACGACCTTGGACTCGACCGGGACATCCGGCGGGATGTTCAGCCGCTCCATGATCGCGCCGACCCGCGCGGAGTTGAACATCCGCATCAGGTCGTCTTCCAGCGACAGGTAGAACCGGCTCTCGCCTGGGTCGCCCTGACGCCCGGACCGGCCCCGTAGCTGGTTGTCGATGCGTCGTGACTCGTGCCGTTCGGTACCTAGCACGTACAGGCCGCCGGCCTCGACCACTTCCTCGTGTTCCTCGGCCACCGCCCGCTTGGCCTTAGCCACCGCCTCCGGCCAGGCCGCCTCGTAGTCCTCCGGCGTCTCGACCGGGGACAGGCCGCGCTGGTGCAGTTCGGCGTCGGCGATGAACTCGGGGTTGCCGCCGAGCATGATGTCGGTGCCGCGGCCGGCCATGTTGGTGGCCACGGTGACCGAGCCCCTTCGACCGGCTTGGGCGACGATCGTGGCCTCCCGCTCGTGGTACTTGGCGTTCAGTACCTCGTGCGGGACGCCGCGCCGCTTGAGCATCTTGGACAGGATCTCGGACTTCTCCACGCTCGTGGTGCCGACCAGGACCGGCTGCCCGGCCTGGTACCGCTCGTAGATGTCCTCGACGCACGCCTCGAACTTGGCCTGTGCGCTCTGGTAGATGACGTCGGCCTGATCGTCGCGGATCATCGGCATGTTGGTCGGGATCGGGATCACGCCGAGCTTGTAGATCGAGTGGAACTCGTTGGCCTCGGTCACCGCCGTGCCGGTCATGCCGGACAGCTTGTCGTAGAGCCGGAAGTAGTTCTGCAGGGTGATCGTGGCGAGCGTCTGGTTCTCGTCCTTGATCTGCACGCCTTCCTTGGCCTCGATGGCCTGGTGCATGCCCTCGTTGTAGCGGCGGCCGTGCAGGATGCGGCCGGTGAACTCGTCCACGATCAGGACCTCGCCGTTCATCACGACGTAGTCCTTGTCCTTCTTGTACAGCTCCTTGGCCTTGACGGAGTTGTTCAGGAAGCTGACCAGGGGCGTGTTGACCGGGTCGTAGAGGTTGTCGATGCCGAGCCAGTCCTCGACCTTCTCGACACCGGATTCCAGGATGCCGATGGTCTTCTTCTTCTCGTCGACCTCGTAGTCGCCCTCGCCGTCCTCGCCGCGGCGCAGCCGGGGCGCGATCTTGGCGAACTCGGTGTACCAGCGCGGGCTCTGCTCGGCCGGACCGCTGATGATCAGCGGGGTGCGCGCCTCGTCGATCAGGATCGAGTCCACCTCGTCGACGATCGCGTAGTGATGGCCGCGCTGGACGCAGTCCTCAAGCTGCCAGGCCATGTTGTCACGCAGGTAGTCGAAGCCGAACTCATTGTTGGTGCCGTAGGTGATGTCGGCGGCGTACTGCTTGCGGCGCGTGGGCGGGT
>DAIOWL010001198.1:0-2242 GCA_036758545.1 Streptosporangiaceae bacterium
CCCGCCGTCCCCGCCCCCACGACAATAAAGTCATAGCCGCCAGTCGCATATTCCATTGGATTCAGCTCCTCTTCAGTCGACCTTGGTTCTCTCATCGCATCCCGGGAATTGGCTTTGTTTTGCTAATTCCCAGGAACGCGGCCACGGATTATCGTCCGTCAGATGTCTGGCGTGGAAATGTATAGACGCTTGGGATATGACATTCACGCTATTGTCACGGCGCGTCGGCGCGCATCCGCCAGGGTCGATAGTCGTGCCCCGGTGGCCGATAGCGTCCTGGTAGCCGGCCGCGCCGGGACAGCCGCCGCGGTGCGCGTCCGCCCGCGATTCAGTACTGCGGCGTGCGGCCCAGTGTGCCGTCGAACAGCCAGACCCGCGGGGCACTGGCCCGCGCGAACTCGGGCGGGGTGTGCCTCCTATGCCGGCTGCCGAGTTCGGTGATCGTGGTGACCTGGCCAGGCGTCCAGTCGTGGCCGGCCAGCCAGGCCGCCGGGCCGAGGCTCGCGGGGCCGTAAAGAAACGCTTGCCGGACCAGATTCCACGCGGCACGCTCCTGTTCATCGGACGTCTCGACGTCAGATTCCTGCCAGGGACCGCTGAAGTACTCGCCGGCGAAACGACTGCCCGGTGCCGACAGCGCCGTGATCGTCGCGAGGAGCTGCTCAGCGTCAGACGACGACAGGTACATCAGGAGCCCCTCAGCGATCCATATCGTCGGGCGCGTCCCGTCGAACCCAGCCGCCAGCAAGGCCGGAGCCCAGCCAGCCAGGAGATCGACGTGCACCGGTACCCGGTTACATGTAGCGACCACATCGTGCTGGTCCAGGACCGCCTGCTTGAAGTCCAGGACGGCAGCCTGGTCAAGCTCGAATACCGTGGCATTCCCGGGCAGGCCAAGCCGGAAGGCGCGGCTGTCAAGCCCGGCGGCCACCAGCACCACCTGCCGGCATCCGTCTGCCACGGCCCGCAGGACGTGCTGATCATAGAAGGGCGTGCGCTCGCAGAAATAAAACCGGAACGCATCCCACAACGCGGATGAACCGTCATCCACGGCCGGCCCCAGCCGCGGGAGCTTGCCTCCGCTGGAAACCCCTGCGTCGGTGACGACCGCGAGGAACACTGACGCCAGCGGATCGTCGAACAACTTCGCGGCCTCACGCGACTCCTGCGCACGACTGTATGCAGTCAGCAACGCCGTCCAGCCGACCCCTTCGGGTATGCGGGTCACTTCCCGTTCTCCTTGCCCGCCATTCACTGACAGCAGGTCCTGTTGTGTGTCATGTCTGCCTGGACGGGTCGCTGACGAGTCCTTGCTTCTCCCGCCATCTGGCCACGGCAATGCCGATGGCCGGTCCGTTGTCTTCCTGGACGAAGTGGAGGCCGGGGCCGATGTGCTCGACCTCGAGGGCGGCCATGTGATCCTGGCACCACCTGATCGTCGGCGGGGTCATGATCGCGCCCGGATCGAAGGTGAGCAGGAGCTTGGGCACCCCGGTGGAGGACTCCAGCCAGGCGTCGTAGGTCTCGATCCGTGACGCGACGTCGGCGGGTGCGCCGTCGACGGGGATCTCGCGGGGCCAGGCGAGGGTCGGCCGCCGGGACGCCCGTTCGGTGAACGGTGCCCGGTAGGTGTCGAGTTCTTCCTCGCTCAAGGTGCGCAGCATGGCGTTCGGGAGGACCTGTTCGACGAAGAGGTTGCGGTCCAGGATGAGTTCCTCGCCCTCGCCCGGCCGGCGAAACGCCTGGAACGTGCCTCGTGCCCATGCGGGCCAGTCGTCCCAGGTCAGGGGGCGCACGATGGTCTCCATGAAGGCGATCCCGCGGACGCGGCCGGGGTGGCGGGCGGCCCAGTCGAAGCCCAGCGCCCCGCCCCAGTCATGGCCGACCAGGGTCACGCCGTCGAGTTTGAGCGCGTCGAACCAGGCGTCCAGGTAGCGGGCGTGGTCGGCGAAGCGGTAGGCGATGTCGGGCTTCCCCGAACGGCCCATGCCGATCAGGTCCGGCGCCAGGCAGCGCGCCTGACCAGTGAGCTCCGGGATCACATTGCGCCACAGGTACGACGAGGTCGGGTTGCCATGCAGCAGGACAACCGGGCTGCCGTCGCCGTGGTCCTCGTAATACATCGTCGAGTCCAGCACAGGTACGTCGGGCATTTTCCTCTCCTCAGCCTGTCGCGGAATGATTGCCGTCAGTCCAGCAGGCCCGCGTCCTTGGCTGCCTGTTCGAGTTCGACGGGCGTACC
>DAIOWL010001199.1:0-2233 GCA_036758545.1 Streptosporangiaceae bacterium
GCGGTAGCCTTGCTCGGCCCGGTGCTGGTGGCCTTCGCGGCCTGGCTGGCCCGGCCGGCCCGGGCCGTGGGCGGGCCGTCGGCCCGGCTCGCGCTGGCCGCGATCTCGGCGCAGCCGCGCCGCACCGCCTCGGCGGTCATCCCGGTGGCCATGGCGGTCGCCATGGTGGGCGCCGTCTACTTCGCCGACGCCTCGATCGCGCACGCCACCGCGGCGCAGGCGGGCAGCACCGTGACGGCCGACCGGGTGATCTCCGGGTCCGGTCCTGGCGCCGGTCTTGACGCCGGGGCGCTACGGCAGGTCCGGGCGCTGCCCGGGGTGCGCGCCGCGGCGGGCGTGGCACCGGTCAGCGTGGCCGCCACCGACCCGGACCTGGAGCCGGTCTACGGCGAGGCGGTGTCGGGCGGGCCGCTCGGCCGGGTGCTGGACCTGGGCGTGACGTCCGGCAGCCTGGGCGCGCTGCGGCCCGGGCAGATCGCGGTGAGCGCCCTGGAAGCCGGCCCGGGCGCGATGGGCGTGCACGTCGGATCGCGGCTCACCGTCTACCTGCCGGACGGCACGCCGTACCGGGCCACGGTCAGCGCGCTGTACGCCAGGTCGCTGGCGTCCGGCGACGTGCTGATCCCGGCTTCTGCGGTCGCCGGGCACACCGGCGCGGCCCCCGGGTTCGCCCAGATCCTGGTCAGCGGGGGCACGGCGGGCGGCCTGGCCGGGCTGGCCGCAGCGCACCCCGGCTGGCACGTGGCCAGCCGTAGCGTGGCGAAGGCGGCGGCCGCGCAGGCGGCGCAGGACGGCTTCGCCAACAACCTGATCCTCGGGCTGGTCGCCACGCTGGCCGCGGTGGCCCTGGTGAACACGCTGGTCGTGGCCACCGTGGAGCGGCGGCGCGCGCTGCGGCTGCTCGGCCGGGTCGGCGCGAGCCGTGGCCAGGTGGCGGCGGCGTTCGGCTGGCACGCGCTGTTCGTCACCGTTACCGGCGTGGTCGCGGGCGCGGCGGCGGGGGCGGTGACCCTGGTCGCGGTGACCAAGGCGGCCACCGGGAGCTGGGTCCCGTTCATCCCGCTGGTTCCGGCGGCCGGGCTCGTCCTCGGCGTGGGTGCCCTGGTCGCGGGGGCCGTCATGATCCCGCTGTATGCGATGTCGCGCCGCGAGCCGGCGCTTGCCGCCGGCTGAGCCCGGGTAGCGTGCCAGGCATGAAGATCGTCGTGGTGGGCGCCGGGGTGAGTGGGCTGACCTGCGCGGTGGCGCTGCTCGAGGCTTCTGGGGGTCCTCGGGGTTCTCGGGCTTCTCGGGGTTCTCGGGTCGACGCCGAGGTGGTCGTGCTGACCGCCGGGGCGCCGGCCGGGACCGTTTCCGCGGTGGCCGGGGCGATGCTGGGCCCGGTGTTCGGGTCCGGTGACGCGCGCAGCCTGGCCTGGGAACGGCGCTCCGATCTCGTCTTCCGCGAGCTGGCGCGCGATCCGGCGACCGGGGTGCGGCTGCTGGCGGGGCGGCTGCTGGCCGCGCCGGAACTCGGTCCCGGCCTGCCGCCGTGGGTCGAGCAGGTGCCCGGCTACCGTTCGGCGCTGACCGGCTCGCGGCTGCCGCCGGGCTTCGTCTCCGGCTTCGCGGCCGAGCTGCCGTTCGCCGACATGCCGCTCTACCTCAGCTGGCTAGCCGGACGGGTTCAGGCCCTCGGCGGGCGGATCGAGCAGCGCGTCGTCAGGGATCTGGGCGAGGCCGGCCCGGGATCCGATGTCGTCGTCAACTGTTCCGGCCTGGGTGCCAGGCAACTGGCCGGCGACGACGCCGTGGAACCGGTCTGGGGCCAGCACGTGCTGGTCGACGCGCCGTTCGTGGACGAGTTCGTGTTCGAGGGCGGCGCGTCGGCGGACGGCATCGGCATCGTGCCGCACCGCCGCGGCGTGCTGCTCGGCGGCGTCCGCCGGCCCGGCCGCCACCTGCTGATGCCCGACGGGCAGATCGCGGCGGAGACCATCGACCGGGCGGCGGTCGCGATCCCGGAGCTGGCCTCCGCGCCGGTGCTGGGCATCGAGGTCGGGCTGCGCCCGGGCCGGCCGCAGGTCAGGCTCGAAGCCGAGCAGGCCAGCGGCACGACGGTTGTCCATAACTACGGCCACGACGGCACCGGCGTCTTCTGGTCCTGGGGCTGCGCCGCCGACGTCGTAACCCTCTGCGGCCTGGGGTTAGCTGCCGAGGTATTTGAGGACGGCCAGGACGCGGCGGTGGTCGG
>DAIOWL010001200.1:0-2231 GCA_036758545.1 Streptosporangiaceae bacterium
ACAATTCAGGCCATTTCCCGTTATGCGCCCGTAGGTAATATTTCAGGCCTATCCGGCTAGAGGACCATAGCATTAGATATGGGGCGAGGACGGGAAGTCGGGCATCGCCGATTCATGTCTTGCAGGCGCTGGCGGCGGCGCTGGAAACTGGGCGGATGACGATCGAGGTAGTGCCGGTTGGCTGGGTGGAATCGCCGCTGACCGAGATGGCCCGGGCACCCATGCAACCCGACGAAGGTGCGCCGCCGGCCTGGCTGGTCTTCGAGACCAGCGTGGCCGACGCACTGCGCGACCTGCGGCCCGGGACCGAGATCCTGGTGCTGACCTGGCTCGACCGGGCGGACCGCAGCGTGCTCCTCACGATCCCGCGCGGTGATCCGCGCAATCCGATGACCGGAGTGTTCAGCACCCGGTCGCCGGACCGGCCCAATCCCATCGGTCTGCACCGCGTCCGGGTGATCGCGGTCGACGGGCTCCGGGTCCGGGTGGATCATCTTGAGGCCCTGGACGGGACGCCGGTCATCGACGTGAAGGCGGTGCTGGACCAGGTCGCCGATCGGTAACGCGCGGGAGCCCGGACCCCACAGGGTCCGGGCTCCCGCTCCGCTCCGTCCTGGTCAGCGAACCAGGACGGGGACTTCCTCGACGATGGGGGTGGCTTCGGTCTTGCGGAGCCGCGGCAGGAGCAGCGCCGCGGCCGCGGCGGCGGCCACCGCCGCCGCGCCGACCCAGACCGCCGGCGCCAGCCCGGCGACGAACGCCGTTCCGCTGGCGTAACCGCCGCGGGCGGAGAACACCGCGCCGAGTACGGCGATCCCGAACACGCCGCCCAGTTCCCTGATCGCGTTGTTCGCGCCGGAGGCGATGCCCTCCTGGTCCCGCCGGACCGAGCTGAGCACGACGTTGGCGACGGGCGCGAAGAACAGGGACATGCCGACTCCGGAGACGATGAACGCCGGCACCAGGGTCAGGTAGGACACGGTGGGGCTGGTCACCATGGCCAGCCAGCCGAGCCCGATGGCCTGCAGGGCGAGCCCGGTGACCAGCAGCGGCCGGCCTCCGATGCGATCGGACAGCGCGCCCGCGACCGGGGCGATGAACACCGGCATAGCGGTCCAGGGCAGCGTCCGCAGTCCGGCCTCCAGCGGGCTGTAGTGCTGAACGACCTGGAGGAACTGCGCGAGCAGGAAGATCGAGCCGAACATTCCGAAGAACATCAGCAGCGAGGCCGCGTTGGTCACGGCGAAGCCGCGGCTGCGGAACAGGTGCATCGGCAGCATCGGCTCGCGTGCCCGCAGTTCCCAGCCGATGAACGCGGCTACCAGCAGGACGCCGATCACCAGGGGCGGCAGCACGGTGAGGCTGGTCCAGCCGTGGTCGTTGCCGCGGACGACGCCGAGCACGATGCCGGTCAGACCGACGCTGGCCAGGACCAGGCCCGGCAGGTCCAGGCTGGTCGAGGGCCCGCGGCTCTCGGTGAGGCGGAGCCGGGCGATCGGCAGCAGGGCGATGCCGATCGGCACGTTCAGCCAGAAGATCCACTGCCAGGAGGCGCCCTCGACCACCGCCCCGCCGACCAGCGGACCGATCGCGATAGCCAGGCCGCCGACGGCGCCCCAGGCGCCCAGGGCCAGGCCACGGCGCCGCGGGGACACCGCGGCTGACAGCAGCGTGAGGGTAAGCGGGATGACGATGGCGGCGCCGACGCCCTGCACCGCCCGGGCGGCCACCAGGGTGCCAATGCCGGGCGCCATGGCCGCAGCCGCCGACCCGGCGGTGAACAAGCCGAGGCCGATCGTGAACAGGCGCCGGCGGCCGTAACGCTCCCCCAGCGTGGCCCCGGTGAGCAGCAGGACGGCGAAGGTAAGGGTGTAGGCGTTCACCGTCCACTGCAGCCCTTCCAGCGAGGCGTGCAACTGCTCCCGGATCGAGGGCAACGCGGTGGTCACCACGAGGTTGTCGAGCGAGGCCATGAACAGCGCGGCCGAGGTTATCGCGAAGGTCCACGCGGTGCGGTGCCTGGCGGTCATCGCTTTCTCCTTATCGAAGTGAGCATAGAAGTGAGTAGTCACTAACTTCTGAGGTGAAAATTTTTAGGCTGAGCGAGCTCAGTCCTTCGGGCACCAGCTCGTCCAGCGCTCGTCGACCGAGGGCAGGTCCATGGCGGCGGCGACGTTCATCAGCATGCCGACGGCGAAGAAGTCCACCACGGTCTGGAAGGGCAGCCCGGT
>DAIOWL010001201.1:0-2230 GCA_036758545.1 Streptosporangiaceae bacterium
GCGCCGACACCATTGACCTGCCTCAGCTCGTCCAGCGTCGACGGCGGCGAGGCCGCGATGAGCCGAAGGGTCGAATCGTGGAAGATCACGTACGGCGGCATGCCGAGTTCCTTGGCGACCGACGTCCGCCACGCGCGCAGCCGCTCGAACACCGCCTCTGCCTCGGGTGGCAGTTCCGCGGCGGCCGGCCGTCCGGCGGCCGCACCCGCACCGGAACCGGCACCCGCACCGGAACCGGCCGCCGCCCGCTTACTCCGCGGCGGGGCCGGGACCTTCGGCGGATCCCGGCGGAACACGACCGGCCGCTCGCCGCGCATCACCTCACCACTCAGGTCGGTCAGCGCCAGCGTGCCGTGATCACCGGAGACCGCCAGCAGCCCGGAAGCCAGCAGCTGCCGGACGACGCTCCGCCACGCACCCTCGGTCAGGTCATCGCCGATGCCGAACGTGGACAGCGAATCGTGCCCGTAGGAGAGCACCCGCGGCGTCTTCTTGCCGAGCAGGATGTCGATGGGCTGCCCGGCCCCGAACGCGGGACCGCCGAGTCGCCCCAGCCGCACCACGGTGGAGAGCAGCTTCTGCGCCGCCACCGTGCCGTCCCAGACCGAAGGGGGCGACAGGCACGTGTCGCAGTTGCCGCACGGGCCCGTCCCGGTCTCGCCGAAGTACGCCAGCATCTGCTGCCGCCGGCAGCCGGCCGTCTCGCACAGCGCGAGCATCGCGTCCAGGTGCGCCACCAGCCGGCGGCGGTGCGCGAGGTCGCCGTCGGAGTCGTCGATCATCCGCCGCTGCTGCACCACGTCGGCCAGCCCGTAGGCGAGCCAGGCGGTGGCCGGCAGCCCGTCCCGGCCGGCCCGCCCGGTCTCCTGGTAGTACCCCTCGACCGAACGGGGCAGGTCCAGGTGCGCCACGAAGCGGACGTCCGGCTTGTCGATGCCCATCCCGAACGCGATCGTGGCCACCATGATCAGCCCGTCCTCGCGCAGGAACCGCGACTGGTTCACCGAACGGGTCTGCGGGTCGAGCCCGGCGTGGTAGGGCAACGCGGTGAGTCCCTCGGAGCAGAGGAAGTCCGCGGTCTTCTCCACCGACGCCCGGGACAGGCAGTAGACGATGCCGGCCTCGCCCGGATGCTCGGTCCGCAGCAGCCGGAGCAGCTGGCGGCGCGGCTCGTTCTTCGGCTCGATCCGGTACTGGATGTTGGGCCGGTCGAAGCTCGCCACGAACTGGCGGGCGTCGCCCAGCGACAAACGCGCGACGATCTCCGCCCGCGTGTGCTCGGTCGCGGTGGCCGTCACCGCGATCCGGGGCACCTTCGGCCACCGCTCGTGCAGCACGGACAGGCCCAGGTAGTCGGGCCGGAAGTCGTGCCCCCACTGCGCCACGCAGTGCGCCTCGTCGATGGCGAACAGCGAGATCGTGCCGCGGTCGAGCAGCCGCAGCGCCGATTCGGTGCGCAGCCGTTCCGGCGCGAGGTAGAGCAGGTCCAGCTTGCCGTCCATGAACGCGTACTCGACGCCCCGCCGCGAATCGGGATCCTGGGTCGAGTTGAGGAAGCCCGCCTTCACGCCGAGCACGTTCAGCGCGTCGACCTGGTCCTGCATGAGGGCGATCAGCGGCGAGATGACCACGCCGGTGCCCTCGCGCACCTGCGCGGGGATCTGATAGCACAGCGACTTGCCGCTGCCGGTCGGCATGAGCGCGACCGCGTCGCCGCCGGCGCAGACGTGCTGGATGATCTCCTGCTGCTGGCCGCGGAACGAGTCGTAGCCGTATACGCGGCGCAGCACCTCGGCTGCCGCGTCATCAAGGGGCGAGCCCACCCGGCGATTCTACGGGCAGACCCCGTCAGTCACGCCTCGAACAGGTGCCGGAAGAACGCTTGAGGGTCACGCATGAACTGCCGCCAGGCCACGACCAGGCTGAGGTCTTCCCAGCTCGCGGGCCGGATGCCCCACGGCCCTAGCTCGAGCACGTTCGCCCCGGGGACGGCCGCGAGGACGGGGGAGTGGGTGGCCACGACCAGCTGGGAACCGGAGGCGGCCAGGTCGTGCAGCAGCGCCGCCAGCCCGAGCAGGGACGTGAACGACAGCGGCGCGTCGGGCTCGTCCATCAGGTAGAAGCCGGTCTGGTTCACCCGGGTGCGCAGGATCTCAAGGAACCCCTCACCGTGGCTCAGCTGGTGCCACGGGTCATCCGACTTCCCCGGGTTCTGCTCCAGGTAGGTGTA
>DAIOWL010001202.1:0-2227 GCA_036758545.1 Streptosporangiaceae bacterium
CGAAATGCCGGGCGGCGTGCGCGTTGAGAGCGGTGTCGAGCGCCCCGAACCCGACTCCGAACAGCACGGTGCCGACGGTCATCACCCACATCGAAGGGGCGAGGGCCTCGGAGGCCAGGGCGAGCGCGATCAGCAGCGTGGACGCCGCCACCAGCGGGCCGGCGGATAGGCGGAGGCGGCCGGTGACGGCGCTGGAGACGACCGAGGCGACGACGCCGGGAACCAGCAGGATGCCCAGCGCCCCGACCGGCTGACCGAGGCTGAGCCGGATCGAGGGCCACAGCAGGCCCAGGGTGGAACCGGGCAGGGCGACGCTCAGGTACGCCACGCAGGCGAGCAGCAAGGCAGGCACGGTAAGGAAACTTCCTGGTCAAGGTGAAATCGCCGTGCCGCGAATCGAGAGCAGCACGCGATGACGGACTGGTTCTCTCGTCAGCGCGTGCGGGGTTGCCCGGGCACCTCAACTCCTCGAAGGCCTGTTCCTGCCTTAAACGCAAGGGTAGGCGGGTAAGCAGGCGGACGGAAGGCACACTGCGAAGGGATCACCGATGGCAGACCACATCTACTCGATCAGCGAGATCGTCGGCTCCTCCACCGAGAGCATCGACGACGCCATCAGGGGCGCGGTCGGCCGCGCCTCGAAGACCCTGCACAACCTCGACTGGTTCGAGGTCACCGACACGCGCGGCCGGATCGAGGACGACGGCCGCTGCCGGTTCCAGGTCACGCTGAAGGTCGGCTTCCGGCTGGACGAGCCACCAGCCTGATCCGAAGCTGGGACATGCGGCAGGATAGGCGGCATGGCCCGATCCGCGCCCCGGCACGACCGCGACGCCGGCGGCCCGGCTGACCTGCTGGCCGCCAAGGCGGCCCTGCGGCAGGAGGTGTGGACCGCGATGCGCGCGGCGAAGGTGGCCCGGTTCCCCGGCGCCGCCGGGCGCATCCCGAACTTCACCGGGGCCGAGGCCGCCGCCGAACGCCTGCGCTCGCTGCCGGCCTGGCAGGCGGCCGGCACGGTGAAGTCCAACCCGGACTCCGCCCAGTGGCCGGTGCGGCAGCGCGCGCTGGAGGACGGCAAGACCGTTTACATGGCCGTCCCCCGGCTGGCCGAACCCGAGCCGTTCTTCGCCCTTGATCCCGCGCATCTGAGCGAGCCGCCGCGCAAGGCGGCCTCGATCAGCGGTGCGACCCGGTCGGCCCGCCGGGTCAGGCTGGACAGCCTGTCCCCCGTCGACCTGGTGGTGATGGGCTGCGTCGCGGCCGGAGAGGACGGCGCGCGGCTCGGCAAGGGCGGCGGGTTCGCCGACCTGGAGTTCGCGCTGGCCACCGCGGCGGGCCTGATCGGACCGCACACCGTCTGCGTCACCACCGTGCACGAACTCCAGGTCTGCGCGGCCGGGACGATCCCGCTGACCAGCCACGACGTTCGGCTCGACGTCATCGTCACGCCCGAGCGGGTGATCGACTGCCGCCGGGACGGGCCGCGCCCGGCGGCAAGCATCGACTGGGACGACCTGACCGAGGAGAAGATCGCGGCCATCCCGCTGCTCGCCGCCCAGCGGCAGGCTCGGCACGAGCCGGGCTAAGCCCGCCCTCACCGGTGAGCCGAACCGGATCATGTTGCCGTCGGGATCGACGAGCACGCCCTCATGCTGACCCCATTCGGTGTCCTCGGGGAGCCGCACGTCACCTCCGGCCGCGATCCAGGTCCGGGCCAGCGCGTCGGCGTCCTCGACGAACAGGTAGGCCGTGGCCCGGTGCTTTCGCGTATCGAGGTCGGGATCCACGCCGAGATGAATCTCCGTGCCTTCGAAGGTGAGAAAGCCGTATCCGCCGCCGTGCCACTGGCGGGTACCGAAACCAAGCCCGCGGTAGTAGGCCAGGGCAGCAGCCAGGTCACCGACCGGGAAGATCGGCGCTATCCGGGTACCTGCCGGGGCGTACAGCTCGGGGCGGCGGTCGGCCAGCAGGTCGTTGCGCCCGGACACGTGCTTGTCCCTGGCTCGGGGCAGGTCGCAGGCGGCGGTGAGCAACGCGGGCCGGTCGGCGAGCACCGGCCCGGCCAGCATGTAGCCCTCTGGGCTCGCGATGAGCGAGCCGCTGATCCAGGACACGCCGCGCTCGGTCCGGCACCGGTCGGCCACCGCGACGAACACCCCGTTGGCGGCCGCCGCGGCCTGCGCCTTGACCACCTCGGCGGGCCGCTCCCCCTCGGGCCAGCTGTAGC
>DAIOWL010001203.1:0-2222 GCA_036758545.1 Streptosporangiaceae bacterium
GAACAGCCGCCACGCGGTGTCCGCGATCAGCTGCCGGGTCTGCTCCTTCTTGAGCTCGCGAAGACCCACCTTGCGTCCGTCCAAAGTTAGAGTTACCCTAAGTTTAGTTAGACTCTATGTCTAGAGCATATCCAGCTTACCTGTTAGGAGGCCGCGATGACAGCCACGGAAACGACCAGAGCGGTGACCACCAGGCGGAGCGATGGGCTGAGCCGGGAGATCCTCGTGCTGGCCGGCGTCGTCATCCTGGGCACGATCATGACGGTCCTTGACCTAACGGTCGTGAACGTCGCCATCCCCACGCTCGCAAGTGACCTGGGCGCCTCGATCCCGGCGATTCAGTGGGTGATGACCGGCTACATGCTCGCCTTCGCCACCGTCATCCCGCTGACCGGGTGGGCGGCCGAGCGGTTCGGCGCCAGGCGGACGTGGATCTTCGCGCTGCTGCTGTTCCTGACGGGTTCGGTGCTCGCCGGGGCGGCCTGGTCGATCGGGTCGCTGATCGCGTTCCGGGTGCTGCAGGGGCTCGGCGCCGGGATGATCCTGCCCATCGGGCAGACCATCCTGGCCCAGGCCGCGGGCCCGCAGCGGATGGGACGGGTGATGAGCGTGATCGGCGTGCCGATGCTGCTGGCCCCGGTGTTCGGGCCGCTGCTCGGCGGGGCGATCATCGGCGCGGCCAGCTGGCGGTGGATCTTCTTCATCAACCTGCCGGTCGGGCTGGCGGCCGTGGTGGCGGCGCTCCGGCTGCTGCCCGCGGGGGCGGGGTCCGGGGCGCGGGGCGGGCAGCGGCTCGACGTGCGGGGACTGCTGCTGCTCTCCCCCGGCATCGCCGTGTTCCTGTACGGCATGTCCGAGGCGGGCGGGCACGGCGGCTTCGGCAGCCCGCGGACGAGCGTCGCGGTGCTGGCCGGGCTGGCGCTGATCGGGTTGTTCTTCTGGCACGCCGCCGTCCGGGGCGGGCAGGCGCTCATCGACGTGTCGCTGCTGCGCCGGAGGGGGTTCGGCGCCGCGGCCGCGGTGAACCTGCTGCTGATGGTGGCGCTGTTCGGCTCGCTGATCCTGATCCCGCTGTACTACCAGCAGGTCCGGCACGAGGGCGCGGTCGCGATCGGGCTGCTGCTGGCGCCGCAGGGCCTCGGGGCGGCGCTGGCGCTGCCGCTGGCGGGGCGGCTGACCGACAAGTTCGGCGCCCGCGGCGTGGCCTCGGCCGGGATGGTGCTCGCGGTGCTGGGCATGCTCGCCTACGCCCAGGTCGGCCCCGGGACCTCATACCTGTACCTGTCGGCCGCGCTGCTGGTGATCGGGGCGGGGGTCGGCGCGACCGTGGTGCCGTCGATGGCGGCGGCCTTCCAGGCGCTGTCCCGGACCGAGACGCCGCGGGCCACCAGCGCGCTCAACGTCATCCAGCGCCTCGGCGGGGCCGTCGGCACCGCGCTGTTCGCGATCGTCCTGTCGCGCCAGGCCGAGGCCGGGGCCGGGGGGCACGGGGCGGCCGCGCTGGCCGGGGCGTTCGGGACCACGTTCTGGGTGGCGGCGGGGCTGATCGCGGTGGCGGTGGTGCCCGCGCTGCTGCTGCCGAGGGCGCGGCATCAGGCCTGACCCGGAAGGAGATACCAGGGCCCGTTCGGAAATAATTGATCCCGAACGGGCCTGGTGCCTGCCTCAGGTAATGAGCCCGGGTTCACCAGCCGTTGCAGGGCCTCCAGCACGGGCAGCCAGAGATCTTCCGCGTCCTCGCGGGAGTCGGCCGTGTCGATCTCGTCGATCTGCAGGCGGATCGTGCACCCGCCCGGTCCCGGCCTGATCAGCCAGGTCAGGTACACGGGCGGGTCGGCCGGCGCGGACTGGAGCACGTAGGACAGGCGCTCGCCGCGCTGGACGCACAGGACCCGGCCGGATACCTGGACATCCCCGCCGCAGCGGAAACCGACAGGTGCTCCCGGGATCCAGGTCGAGTCCGCCGCCAGGCCGTAGAGGAACTCGGGGGTCTGGGCCGGATCGGTCAGGGCCGTCCAGACAACCTCGGGATCCGCGCGGATCCAGGCGGCAAAGGTGTGCGCGGCGAACGTCACGCCGCGTGATGACAGGCCCGGTTCGGTGTCGTAAGCGCCCATGACGAGGCCCGGTCGTTGCGGCCCGGTCAGGAGTCGGTCACGGTGGCGATCTCGTACTGCTCCCTGGTTCCGCCCTTGAACTGATGGATGATGGCGTAACTCATC